>NZ_JBNNIW010000025.1:0-62542 GCF_050269715.1 Halomonas sp. NPDC076908
ATGACCTTGGTGGTTTCGCCCAGGTGTTGTTCGAGCGGTTGTACGTCGTCACTCAAGCTGCCGAACAGGAAGCCTTTGTAGTTTTCAAAGCGCGGTAGACGCTTGAGATTGTGGGAGCCATCCTGTTTGAACTGGTCAGGGTAGGCGCCGTTTTTCTCGTTTTTGGCTTTGAGCAGCTGGCCGTCGTTTTTGAACGTCCAGCCGTGGAACGGGCAGGTGAAGGTGCCCTTGTTGCCGCGCTTACGGCGACATAATGTGGCGCCGCGGTGGGCACAGGCATTAATCAGGCCATGCAATTCACCCTGCTTGTCGCGGGTGATGATCACTGGCTGGCGGCCCATGGTGACGGTCATGTAGTCACCCGGCTCACTGATCTGGCTCTCGTGGGCCAGGAACAGCCAGTTGCCTTCGAAGATGTGCTTGAGCTCAAGTTCAAAGAAGGCGGGGTCGGTGAACATGCTGCGGTGGCAGCGGAAGATGCCATTGTCGGGGTCGTCTTGGACGGCGCCGCGCACGCGGGCTTCGAGCTGATCAAGCTGTGTGGTCATGATCTCTCTCCTCGTATTTATTATGTCGCGCTGTGATGTCTTGCTCAGGCGGGCCAAGGGGAGGGCCCGCCTTGCTCAAGGTATAGGGGTTAAACCTTGGCAGTACCGGCGAGCTGGCTGGCCAGATCCTGCTCGTCTTCCTTGGCGCGGGGACGGGCGTGACGCACTTGCAGCTCGGGCGCCTCGGCGGGGGCCAGTGCCACATCGAACACCACGTGGGAGAACGGGCCCTCCAGGTCACGCTTGGCGATCTCGGCCGGATCTTCGATCCGTTCAGCGGGCACCACCAGCTCTTCCCGTGTCGCGAAGGCGAAGTCGTCAAAGGTGTAGGGGTCGCCCGCCAGGTTGATCTGGGTGGTCAGGTGCTGGTGGCCCGGGGCGGAGACGAAGTAGTGGATATGCGCCGGGCGCTCGCCGTGACGGCCCAGGGACTTGAGCACCACATCGGTGGGGGCGCCTTCGGGTACGCCGTAGCCGGAGGGAATAATGCTGCGCGCGGTGTAGCGGCCGTCGCTGTCTGCGTAGATCGTGCGGCGCATGTTGTACTCGTCCTGGGAGGGATCAAAGAACGAGTAGCCGCCCTTGGAGTTGCAGTGCCAGATTTCAACTTTGGCGCCTGGGATCGGGGTACCGTCGACATCGCGCACCTGACCGGTCAGCCACATCACCTCGCCATCGGGGTCACTGCCGTCGTCCATGCGGGCGAAGCCTTCGGCTTCCGGCGCACCAGCTACATACAGCGGGCCTTCGATGGTGCGTGGCGTGCCGCCCGTGCGCTTGGCTTCGGCATCAATAGCGTCTTGGCGCATGTCGAGGAAGTGGTCAAAACCCAGCCCCGGGGACAACAAGCCGAACTGGGTCTGGCTACCCAGCGCATTGAGCAGGTTAACGCCCGCCCAGTACTCTTCTTCCGTGACATCGAAGTCGTCAATCAGCTTGAATAGGTCGCCGACTAAGCGATGGACAATTTGCTTGGCGCGGTCATTGCCGCCGGTTTTATCAAAGCCGGCAACGGTTTTGACAAACGCTTGGACGTCGGGGGTGTCAAATATCTTCACGGTCATGGTGAAACCTCTATTTTTATAGGATATTGTTTTATAAAAAGAACTGGCGTGTTCTATAGGCGATTAGCTGTCGTCGTCCCGTACCGAAGAGGGGTGGCGACAGAGTGGCTTGACGGTAATCTCCATATAGGGAAATAGCGGCAGGTTACTGACGAGTTCTTGCAGCTCGGCGTTATCTTCTACGTCAAAAATACTGACGTTTGAGTAGCTACCCGCTACCCGCCACAAGTGACGCCATTTGCCCTGGCGCTGCAGGTCTTGGGAATACGCCTTTTCAGTCGCCTTAATCTTCGCCGCTTGCTCTGTGGGCATATCGGTCGGCAACTTAACGGTCATCTCTACTTGAAACAGCATACAACTCTCCTCTTGCATGACGGGCGAACGCAAACGATGGCTTTATTTACGTGACTTTTACTTACGTGAATAATGCGCCAACTTATCTTCATCTAAGGTGATGCCCAGTCCAGCGCCTTGGGGCACTTCAACGCCAAACTCGGTGTAGTTGAGGGGCTCAACGACGATGTCATCTTTCAGCAGCAGCGGGCCGAACATTTCCGTGCCCCAGGCCATTTCGGGCAGCGTCGCCCAGGCGTGTAAAGAGGCAGCGGTACCAATGGTGCCCTCTAGCAGTGTGCCGCCATAGAGGCCAACCCCGGCCGCTTGCGCCACATGAGCCAGTTCCAACACGCCGTGAATACCGCCGGATTTGGCAATCTTCAGGGCGAAGGCACCACTAAAGCCACTACAGATAAGATCAAGACCATCGCGGGCATCCTGAACGGCCTCGTCAGCCAGCATTGGCACGTTGAAGCGGTTAGCCAAGCGAACTAAACCGGCATGTTCACGGGCAGCAATGGGCTGCTCGATTAACTCAATACCGGCATCCTGCAACGCTTGAATACCCCTCACCGCAGTCGATTCATCCCACGCCTGATTAACATCAACGCGAACACTGGCACGATCACCTAAGGCTTCTTTTATCGCCGCTACATGGCGTACATCCTGATCCACCGGGTTAGCACCAATTTTTAACTTGAAGTCGCAATGGCGACGTTGCTCTAAACGCAGCAGCGCTTCATCGATATCCTTGGCGGTATCGCCGCTTGCGAGGGTCCAAAGCACCGGTAAATGTTCTTGGCGTGTGCCGCCGAGCAGTTCGGCGACACTCAACCCCAGGCGCTTACCCTGAGCATCTAATAGCGCTGTCTCTAGCGCAGACTTGGCGATCATATTGCCGCGAGTATGACGGTTAAGCCGGGCGCGCAGCTGATGAACATTGTTAGATGGCTGACCAATCAGCAGCGGTGTCAGGTAGGTATCAATATTGCGCTTAATGCTCTCCGGGCTTTCCGGGCCGTAAGCCAATCCACCAATGGTAGTGCCCTCGCCCAGCCCTTCGATACCATCGGAGTGGCGCATACGCACAATAACCATGGTTTGGCAGGCCATGGTGGTCATGGAAAGTTTGTGAGGACGGATGGTCGGTAAATCGACTAGCAGCGTCTCAATATGTTGGATGACGGTTGACATGGCAGCTCCGGCGTCTGGCAATCATTTGACTGGATATCAGTTTGATTGGCGTTACACGACGGAACCAATATTGTTTAGGTGCTTGGCTATACCGAGGAGGTATCACCAGCCAGTGGTTAGAACTGCATTTTTTTAGCTTGTGGATAGCATTATGTAGTCGCTACTGCCTTTACTAAACCCTACAGCTTATTTTTATATTATTTATCAATTAGTTGAAGACAGGTGAATGACTTAAATGGCGCGCAACTTGCAACTAGGTGGCGTAACAAATAGGACATCACCCTGCTTTCAGGCATGTACAGCACCTACTACTAACGATCATGAGAGATGAAAGCTCTAAACCATAAGCCCGCCCGCCACTGGTAGATACGAACCGCTTTCTCCAAAGCGCTCTGCGTTGAGTATCTTGTGCGACAAAAGAATAAGGCAAGGCGGTAACTCGACCTCTTTTACGGCTGAAACTTAGTAATAAAGAGCTAATTGTCTAAGGCCAATTTATGGCGTGCCGCCAACACATCGTCGTGAGGATCGTGGTTCCAGAGCCAATCGAATCGGTTTTCGAGGTTTTCAATCAGCTTGGCTTCGTCGTCGCCGATATACTCACCGGCATATTCATAGACATCGCCAGCTTCATGGGACGTTTGCTGCACCCTGCAAGTGCGGGCGTGACGCACCTGCTCAAAAGCGGCTAAGAAATCGTTAACAGTGTGGCGATCACAATGCTCATCAGTCAGAAGACTTGCCAGGACGTAGGCATCTTCAAGCGCTTGCCCCGCCCCCGCCCCCTGGTGCGGCACCAATGCATGGGCAGCGTCGCCAACAATCAGCACACGGTCACGATGGTAACGGGCAAGTTCGGGTAACTCATGCAGCGCCCAACGCGTTGGCTCAGGAATGCATTCAAGGATTGCTTGGCAGGCTGGGCTCCACCCCTCGAAAACCTCCAGCATTTCCTTCTGGCTGGTGGCTTGTACCCATTCTTCACCTTCGGCAAGTTTAGGGTTCGGTGTAGAGCGGTCAGTAATAAAAGCGACAACATTGATCAGTTGCGACTGCTTAACCGGAAACGTCAGGATGTGTCGGTCTTTGCCAAGATACATTTGGGGTACTAGTGCTAGGCGTTTCTCGCTACCTTTAGCCTCTAAAGCGGCCTCTAGCTCATCGGTCGGGATCATGCCGCGGTAGGCGTAAGTGCCACTCCAAAACGGGGTAATCTCGCCGTACTGCTCTGGAGGTAAGACATGGCGTCGCACCCCAGACTTAATTCCATCAAAGCCAATGATCACATCGCCGGTAAAATGTGTGCCATCATCAAAGTAGGCTGTGGCGCTATCGGCATCTTGCTTAACCTCGACACAGCGCTTGCCAAAGTGAGCGATGCCCTCTGGTAGATTGGCGACAATGGCTTCCAAAAAATCGGCACGGTGTACTGAGGACTGGCCGACACCTGGCGCTAAGCTGGCGGTCAAGTAAGCATCATCGCTGCCACGCCGCCATTCAAACCAAACATCCTCAAAGGGAGCGGGTGAAGAATCGGCAATACGTTGATAGGAAGCTTCCAAGCCCAGCCGCTGAATAGCCTTTACCGCATTAGGGCCAAAGGAGACCCCGGCACCAATTTCAGAGAACTGTGGTGCGGCTTCGAAAAGCTGTACATCAAGGTGGCTGTCGCGAGATAGAGCGACGGCGAAGGCTACGCCGCCGATACCACCACCAACGATGCCAATTGAAAGACGTTTTTGTTGTGTATTTGCTACTGTGTTGTTAGCTACCATGATTTCACTCTGCTCAGGGGCTTATCGTTGTATGTTGAGCGTCATGCTCTCCCCCTAACGCTATTCGGGAGCGTTAACAGCAACCACACAGCCTCCTTCATTCAGACTATAAACGGCGCTAATAACAATATGAATCAATCATTTAAAAACATCTCTGACTGCCGCATACAACTATTGTTGGATACGCAGCGAGGCGCTAGTTGATGGAGAAACTTGCCAATATTGACCTTAATCTGCTGGTCGTTTTTGACTTGTTGTACCAAGAGCAGAATACGCAGCGGGTTGCGCTGCGCTTGGGCATCACTCAACCGGCGGTGAGCCATGCACTGAAACGGTTACGACACTTGTTGGAGGACGAACTTTTCGAGCGCACGTCACAAGGGCTGCAACCTACGCCCCGTGCCAGCCGACTTCACCCCGGCATTGCGGATGCGTTGGCGCGAATGAACGACACGCTGAACCTATGCGATGATTTCAACCCCGCAAAGAGTGATCGCACATTTCATATCAACATGACTGACATTGGTGAAATCGTATTTCTTCCACGCTTGCTGCAGCACCTTTCTCAACAAGCACCGGGCGTTTCAATTAATACCGTGCGCAGCCACCATAACGACCTAAAACACGAGATGGAGGAAGGAGAGATAGACTTGGCAGTTGGCCTGATCCCGCAACTGGGAGCAGGTTTTTACCAGCAACGACTGTTTGTACAGCGCTACGTTTGCCTGATGCGCGAAGATCACCAGCTTGCTGAGGGGAATTTTAGTATTGAGGATTTTCGCGCAGCGCATCACGCTGTGGTGGTTGCCCAGGGCACCGGGCACGGAATCATCGAAGAGCAGCTTGCGCATGCAGGGGTTGTGCGTCCAGTTCGATTAACACTGCCACATTTCGCAGCCGTTCCCTATATCGTCAGCAGTAGTGACTTAGTGGTGACGGTAACCAGCAAGCTGGCCGAGGCGACACGAGCGCGATTTGGACTAGCCGTTCGTGAGCTCCCTCTGGCATTCCCCGAGATTCCGATTAATCTTTTCTGGCACCGCCGCTTTCATCAAGACCCTGGTAATCGCTGGTTGCGGGGGCTTATGTTTGAGATGTTCTCAGAGTAATAAATCACGCTCAGCGACTCCTCTCAGCGCGTTTTACGTGGCACTCTTTCGTGACCAATAGAACATGCCTGATGCCTTGTTCAATATAGTGGCTGATAACTGCTCATCACTTGGCCTGCCAGCTAAGCCATAACATACGTGCAGGGGCAGTAGATGCTCTTCCCGGGGATGGCAGAAACGTGCATAGGGTGCATGATCCCAGTTAGCCAAGCGACGACTGCGCTCTGCTTCATCAATCTCTTGACTGGAGCAGGTAGTCACTAGCCACTCTTCGAAGGCCTGATTTTTAGCTTGGCTCTCTTGCGTAATGGGGCTAAAGAATTCCCGCATGTTATGGAATGAAAAACCTGAGCCGATCACCAGCAGGTTCTCGCGTTTCAGAGATGTTAGCGCTTGGCCAATGGCAAGGTGCGTATCAGCGCTAAGGTTGTTAACCAACGAGAGCTGTACACAGGGAATATCGGCCTCTGGATACATTATTTTAAGCGGAACAAACACGCCATGATCAAAACCACGCTGCGCATCGAGTGTCGCCGGAATGCCGGCGTTTTCAAGCGCCCTGCTCACCTGGTGTGCCAACTCAGGTTCCCCCTGGCAGGGGTACTGAATTTGGTAGGCTTCGGGTGGGAATCCCCCATAGTCGTAGATCAGCTCTGGAGCGGCCCCTGACGTGATCGTGGGGACAGACGCTTCCCAGTGGGCGCTGATAATTAAAATAGCCGACGGTTTGCTGATGACGTTGGCGATTCCTTTCAGCGACTCGACCATCTCTTGGTGAGCTGGGTCACCCAATAGCGGCAGAGGCCCGCCGCCGTGGGAGAGAAATAAAATATCTGGCGAGGTGTTCATCATCGTTTCCTCATGGTTACTTAAGACTGAAGGTTGCAAAACGCGGCCATAGCCCTATTCATTAATTTTTTAAACTTAAATGACTGCAGGCCCTACCGGCACAATACCGCTGGGGTTCAGCGCTTTGATTGAGTAATACCCGGCTTTGATGTGCTCAATATTGACCGTGTCGGCGATCCCATTAATCGCGTAGATTCGTTGCATATAAGCGTGCAAGTAAGGCATGCCTTGAAGTGTATTTCGATTGCATTTGAATAGCCCGTGATAGGCAGCATCAAACCTGATCAACGTCACGAATAGCCGAACATCGGTTTCCGTTAGCCGTTCGCCGAACAGATAAGAACGTCCATCAGATAAACGTGTTTCGAGTTCATCCAAGGTTAGAAACACCTTGCCATATGCCTCTTCGTACGCTTGCTGAGACGATGCAAACCCTGCTTGGTAGACACCGTTATTGAGGTTTTTATAGATAACCTCGTTCAACGCATCAATGTCGTTGGCTAAATCTACTGGGTATAGATTCGATCCTAGTTGGCCAAAATCCTCGAACGCATTGTTGAGCATGCGAAGAATATCGGCTGACTCATTATTGACAATGGTTTGTGTTTTCTTGTCCCACAAAACGGGAACGGTTGCTCGCCCGGTGTAGGTTGGGTCGGCTCGTGAATACAGTTCATGCAAATACTGAGCGCCATTGAGGTTATCTTCATTGGCACCGGGGTAGTCGCCAAACTGCCAGCCATTATCGGATAACCGGGGGTCAACGACCGTCACACTGATCATATTCGTTAGGCCTTTCAGCTGACGCGCCATAAGCGTACGGGAAGCCCAGGGGCAGATATAAGCAACGTAAAGGTGATAGCGGTCTTTTTCTGCCTTAAAGCCACCTTTGCCTGTGATACCAGGCGAGCCGTCCGGTGTGATCCAATGGCGAAACGACGATAGTTGGCGAATAAACCGCCCCTCTTCATCTTTGGCCTGCATAGGGTGCCAGTTTTCCTGCCATGTTCCGTTAACCAACATAGTAATCTCCTTCCATCAAAACAAGCCCCGTCAATAGTGGCGGGGCGACCGGTATGCTAAGAGTTATTTTCGACCCTGAAAGAACTGTGACTGCAGCAGACTATCGACTGACAAGCGCCCGGCTCCTTGAATCGCTAACGCAGTGGTGATGGCGAAAAGAGCAAGTGCGTATTCGTAGCCGTTGTTAGTCAGGAACAGGCCGTTACCCAAATGGACACTTAAAATGGCGACCAGCATGGTGAAGGCTGAAACAATCGCCGCTGGGCGGGTCAAAAGCCCGAGGAATAAAGCGATCCCTCCCAAAAACTCGGCGCTACCTGCCAGTAACGCCATCGTATAACCGGGTTCAAGACCGATACTGGCCATCCATTGTCCGGTGCCTTCCAAGCCGTAGCCCCCGAACCAACCAAACAATTTCTGTGCACCGTGTGCCGCTAATATCAAACCGACCGGTAGTCTTAAAGCCAGGGCCGCATAGCCGCCAGTGGAATTAAATAATGTGTGTGCGAATTGGTTTTTCATGAGTTGTTCCTCGAATAGCGAATGTCGTTTATTTAACAAGCTTTGCGTTACTGATGAACGCACTTTACTCTCGCCATGAAGAAACAATAAGGTCGAAGATGTTGCATTATTAACAACAAAACGTTGATAATATTTATTTCCGTCAGCGATAGGGAAACGAATGGATCGTATTGATGCCATGAGAGCCTTCGTCAACGTAGTTAGCGAAGGAACCTTCACCCAGGCCGCCGAGCGACTTGAAATGTCGCCTCAACTCGTTAGTAAATATGTATCTCAGTTGGAAGAGCGCCTTGGGGTGCGACTTTTGAACCGCACAACCCGAAAAGTGCATCTCACAGAAGCGGGCATTCGTTACTTTGAGCATGCCCAGCAGGTGCTTGACGACATTGACGATATGGACAGTCAGCTCAATGACTTGCAAGAAGGTGCTCGGGGTCGTTTGCGAATCAGCGCCCCTGTTTCCTTCGCGACACTGCACTTAGCGCCACTGCTTGCTGAGTTTCAACAGGCACACCCAGCCGTTAGCATTGACTTACAGTTGAACGATAGAAAAGTGGATATCGTAGAGGAGGGGTTTGATATCGCTTTACGCATTGGCCATTTGAAAAGCTCTTCTCTCATCGCTAAGTTTATTGCCCCCGTGCGGCTGGTAATATGCGCCTCGCCTGACTATTTAGCCCGCCATGGCACACCTAAAAGCCCCAGTGAACTGAAAAAACATCGATATCTGCGTTACAGCTATATGGAGCATGATATGGGATTGCCCGCCACAGAGTGGCTCCCCACTACTGGGCGACATCAAGAGGGAGACTTAATCAGTAATAATGGCGATGTGTTGATCAAAGCAGCTATTCAGGGGGCTGGCATTGCCATTCAACCTACCTTTATTTCCGGCGAGGCGATTGCCAAGGGCAGCCTCAAAGTGATTCTCCCTGAGTGCGAACCCGCCCCTTTAGGTCTTTATGCTGTTTATGCACACCGCAAATTATTGGCAAGTAAGGTACGGTGCTTTATCGACTTTTTAGACGGCTATTTCGGAGACCCTCCGTACTGGGATAACTTCGAATGTGGGGAGTAAATCTCGTTTAACAGTTATCGCTTTTATGTAATGTGCATATAAGGTCGACCCACAATACGGCTATGTCATTTTCAATGACGTAACCATGGAAAACTGGGCAATTTCCGATGAGTTTTTTTGCTGCATCGCTCAGAAAATTGAGCTAGATCACCTACCTCTACCGCTCACACCGTTGTCAGCCTTCACCCAAGCTGTTGTGTTGAAAAACGCAACGGTTTGCTTTTGTTGGCGTCCGAGCAGCCGATTTTACTCAAATATATCTACTGCCATTTGAATAAAATTATTAAGCACAGGAGATACATTGCCTGCGCGCCACGCTAGCCATAGCGGCATATCACAGGTGGTTAACTCCTCCAGTTCAATAAAACAGATACCGGGCATGGGATGGCTACGGCTGGCAGCCGGTACAATGGACACACCCAACCCTGCGGCCACCATACTAAGAATGGTGATGTTATCGGCGCCATACTGCACTACGCGGGGCTCGAAATTTAGACGTGAAAAATGCGCGACCATTCGATCGTAATAGACCGGCGAGATCCCACGGTATCCCCATACAAACTCAGTCTCTGCAAGCTCCACCAGACGTGTTGGCGGCGATTGCGCCCAATATGAGTTGACGGGCACGGCAAGGATCAGATGGTCACGCTGCAAAAGGTGGGCCTTAATGCCTGAGGGCGTATGGTCATCATGATAAATAATACCTGCATCGAGCCCTCCCTGATTCAGCTTCTCCAACTGCGGACCGGAAAGTAACGTAAAGACATCCAGTGCCACATGAGGGTAACGACCACGATAGCCGCCCATGAGCTTGGCCACTTCTGGCACCCATAGATGCGTCACAGTGACACCAAGACTAAGCTTCCCGGTTTGGCCACGGCCCATCGCCAGCAGACGCGCCTTGATGTCTGCACGATCGTCAATGAGTCGGGTGGCCTCGCTATAAAGCGTTCGACCTGCCACGGTCAATCGAACACCACGAGCGTGACGATCAAGAAGCTGTGTACCAACATCGTCTTCCAGTAGCCGCATCTGCCGTGTCAGCGCAGGTTGAGCAACATGCACTTTGCGGCTAGCGGCAGAAATCGATCCTGTCTCTACCACGGCAATAAAGTACTCCAGTTGGCGAAACTCCATGGACTGAAACACCTCACAAATACTCAAGAACCCTCATTCAGGGACAGTTCACCATTACTACCAACACTTACGACCATACCGGCTTTCCATACCCATATGACATGGCTAGCATCTAAAATCTATATTTTTGGTATCTCTATCCTTGTTTCATAGTGAATGAACACTTCATAACAAGACTCGCCATGGCGAGCAGGAAACCCTATGAACAAGACCTATCACCTTCTAACGGGGTTGCACTTTGCCGTGTGCACCCTAGCGATGATCTGGCCCGGCGCACTGATCGCTAATCGTATCGAACCTACCGTGCTTGGGCTGCCCTTTCTATTTTTCTGGTACATCCTCTGGATGCTGATTCTATTTGTCGGCATGTGGGTGGCTTTTGTGATTCGCCACAGAGGTGGTCGCCATGAATGATTCGATCATTGTCGTCGGCATCACCTTAACCTATCTCGTTCTGGTGCTATGGGTGGGGCTCCGCGCTCGCGGTCAGGAAAATTCAAGCTTGGAGGGTTATGTAGCGGGAGGCCGCCATGTGGGCGTGGTGATCCTGTTCTTCATCCTCGGTGCCGAAATCTTCTCCGCCTTTGCATTCCTGGGTGCACCGGGCTGGAGCTACCAGCACGGTGCACCAGCCTTCTATATTCTGGCTTACCTGTCGCTAATACCCATCACTATTTGGGCCATGGGGCCGAGAGTAGCCAAATTAGGTCGTGAACGGGGTTATCTCACTCAAGGCGATATGATTGCCGATCACTACCAAAGCAAAACGCTGGGTATGCTGGCCGGGGTGATCGGCGTGCTAGCGCTGGTGCCCTACCTTACTATCCAGATTGCCGGTGCTGGCTTACTGTTTCAGGCGGCTACTGATGGCCTGATTCCCTTCTGGCTAGGTGCATTGCTGGCCTTCCTGGTAGTCGCTGCCTACGTCTTCTGCAGTGGTCTGAACGGCATTGGCTGGACCAACCTACTCCAAGGCATCATGATGATAGTTATCGCGTGGTTCCTGGGACTGTCGATCTCTGAGCGCCTCTACGGCGGCGTGGGCGAGATGTTCAGCCAGATCCAGTTAACCATGCCTGAATACCTGACCATGCCTGGGGCCACCGGCATGAACTGGGGCTACTTCAGCACCGCGGTACTGGTCAGCGCATTCGGCGGTGCCATGTGGCCGCATCTGTTTATGAAGTTCTACTCTGCTGATAGCGGCAAAACGCTGCGCAAAGTCAGTGTCTTTTACCCGCTCTACGCCTACCTGCTGGTGCCGCTGCTGTTTATCGGCTTTGCTGGCATCTTGACCTTCTCCGATTCTCCTTTAGAGCGCTCTGATACGGTGCTCCTACGCATGGTGATGGACGTGGCCAACTTCTCGCCCTGGGTGATCGGTTTGATGCTCTCTGGCGCACTGGCCGCCGCCATGTCTACTGGCGCTAATCTAGCCCATACCGCTGCTGTGGTGTTGGTGCGTGATGTGCTCGGTCCCACCATGATGAAAGGCGCCAGCGAGAAGGCAGTCGTCAGCACAACACGCTGGAGCGTGCTCGGCCTCTCACTGATTGCTTACCTGTTCGCGCTGGCCAACCCGTCATCGCTGGTACTACTCCTGCTCGGCGCTTATGGATTGATTGTCCAGCTGTTCCCGATGGTGATTGGCGCACTGTTTATGCCACAGCTACGCCGTGCCAGCGTTATGGCGGGTGCCCTGCTCGGCAGCCTGGCTTACTTGGTGATGGAATTCGCTTGGAGCTCTCCACTTGGCTGGCACGCAGGCGTCTGGGCGATGCTGCTCAACGTTGGCGTTGTGACGACCTGTCAATTGCTCGTCAAGCCCACTCTTGCTGACCCCACACCTACCCACCCTCAATGAGAGCCTGGAGAAAAGTATGATTACCCAGACCGATCGATTTAATTTTAAGGGTGCCATTGCCACTCATGTAGATGCGGCATTCGAAGATGTCCAATCACTCTACCGTCAATTGCATCAGACCCCCGAGTTGCCCTTTCAGGAGTATAAGACGAGTGCGCGACTCGCCGACGCTTTGGAAAATTTCGGCTATGAGGTGTCCCGCAACATTGGCGGCACGGGTGTCGTGGCCGTGCTACGTAATGGCGAAGGCCCCACCGTCATGCTGCGCGGCGACATGGATGCGCTACCCATCAAGGAAGAAACAGGGCTAGAGTTTGCCAGCAGTGAAACCGCTGTGGCTGAAAATGGCGAAACTGTGCCGTTGATGCATGCCTGCGGCCACGACCTACACAGCAGCTGTATTGTCGGCGCCGCTGCGGTCATGGCGGGACTGAAAGAGCAATGGTCCGGCACATTGATGCTGATCTGCCAGCCTGCAGAGGAAATTTTTGGCGGTGCCCAAGCGATGCTTGATGACGACCTTTATAGGCGCTTCTCTCGCCCAGACATCATTCTTGGCCAACACAACATGCCCGCTCTCGCAGGCACTATCGGCCACCGCGAAGGTAGTGCTATGGCCGCCTGCACCAACTTGGCGGTCACTATACATGGTAACGGAGGCCACGGCTCCATGCCCGCTCAAACGGTGGATCCGGTAGTTATTGCTGCACATGTGGTCACCCGCCTGCAAAGTATCGTGTCCCGGGAAGTGCCACCTGAAGAAACCGTGGTGGTGACCGTTGGTAAACTCCACGCGGGAACCCAGGCCAATATCATCCCTCATTCGGCAGAGCTTGAGATTAATATCCGTAGCTTTGATGATGCACTGCATCGCCAAGTAGTGACGTCTATTGAGCGAATTATCCGCGCAGAATGCGAAGCGGGCCGCTCGCCCAAACTGCCGGAATTCCGAGTACTCAACGAGACTATCGCCCTGCACAACGACCCGATGGCGGTAGAGCATGTTCGCCAAGCTCACGCTGAGCATTTTGGTGGCGCCAACCTTTTTGCCATGCCACGCCTAAATGCCAGCGAGGATTTCCCGCTGTTCGGAAATGCCGAAGCAGGCGGTTTTAGCGGCGATGATATCCCTTACGTCTACTGGTTTATTGGAGCCACCCCTGCCGCGCGCTGGGCGGAAACCTTGGGAACAAGCGTCTCGCAGAAGATGCGCCACCTTGAAATGCCACACTCGCCCTACTATTTCCCGGGCAACGACGTGACATTACGCACTGGCATCGAAGCCATGACAGTAGGGGCTCTGGCATATCTAACCTAAAGTCGCCATAAACCAAAACGGCAGTGTTATTACCACTGCCGTTTTGCTCACATTGCCTACCCTGTCGAGTCGACTACGGCCTGGCCCATGCCGCACGGCTACTGTGAGCAGCAGTCTTATTGGTGATTTTCCAAGTGCCTTGAACCTTGAGCAGTGCAATCACATCAACCCAAGAATCCTCAAGGTTTTCGCTATTATCAAAGCCTAACAGCACGCTGGCGACATCTCCGGCCTGGGTGATGGCGATAAAACGGCTCTTGACCGCTCGCTGGCTATTCGCCCAGCGCTCGAAGCGATCGCTGATCAAGTCAGTTGCCAATGCGCCCTCAGCGTCCAGAGCAAAAATCCACGCCTCTTTATGGAAGGCTTCCTGAAGCTTTTCCATACCGCCTTGAAAGCCATCCACATAAAGTTGCACAACGCGTTTGATCTCATCGATCTCAGGTGCATCACCCACGACAGTGATATTCGTCATCTCTTTACTCCTGCTTATTAATTGTCGGTTTTGTATTGTTATAACCCAAGCATCTCACGGGCCTGCTGCCAGGTAGCCACCGGGCGCTGGTACTTCTCGCACAGTGCTACGGTTCGCTCGACTAATGCCGCGTTGGAGGGCGCCAGTGTTTCGCTATCCAGGCGCACGTTATCTTCAAGACCCGTACGGGTATGACCACCTGCAGCAATCGACCACTCGTTAAGTACGTATTGATTCGCACCAATACCTGCGCCACACCACTGAGCATCCGGCGCCAATCGCTTGAGCGTGTCGATATAGAAATCAAACGTTGGCTTGTCCGCTGGCATCGAATTCTTTACGCCCATGACAAACTGCACGTAAAGCGGCGTCTTTAGCTTGCCTTGCTTCGAAAGGTTCACCGCTTGGTGAATATGCGACAGGTCAAACGCTTCGATTTCAGGCTTTACGCCGTACTTCAGCATCTCATCGGCAAGCCACTCCACCAACTGCGGCGGATTCTCGTAAACGCGGTTGGGGAAGTTATTGGAACCTACCGAGAGGCTGGCCATATCAGGCTTCAGCGGCAGCATCCCGCCCCGGGCTTCTCCTGCACCCGAGCGCCCGCCAGTGGAGAGTTGAATGATCATGCCGGGGCAGTGCTTCTTGAGCCCTTCCATCAGGCGGCCAAACTTCTCTGGGTCGGATGAAGGCGTTTGATCATCGTTGCGTACGTGGCAGTGAGCGATGCTAGCGCCCGCTTCGAACGCCGCCTGAGTGCTTTCAATCTGCTCTTCCACCGTAATCGGCACGGCAGGGTTGTTCTCTTTGCGTGGCAGGCTGCCGGTAATGGCGACGCAAATAATGCAAGGCTGAGCCATAGAAAACTCCTTTATTCTTATTGCGAACACTAATTTGTATTGCGAACAAAATAGAACGGTTATTTGCCACCGTCAAATCGAAATCGTTTCCAGTGACGCTTGCAGCTCCAGCTTAAAAAGAGACATCGAATACCAGGGGGACGATGGTGTAGAGCGAGACCATAATCACCAGTAAGCCGATAACGTTGAGCCAGATACCTGCACGGATCATGCTCTTGATCGGAAGATCCCCTGTTGCGAAAGCCACCGCATTGGAAGGTGTTGCCACTGGCAACATAAAGGCGCAGCTCACAGCAAAGGTAACCACGATGGTCATCAAGAAAGGTTCAATACCCAGCCCCATGGCAATAGAGCCCATAATCGGGAAGAAGGCAGCCGCGGTCGCCGTGTTGCTGGTTAGCTCGGTCAATAGGATGATCACGATAGCGGTGATGGCTAGAATCAAAATTGGCGGTAGGCCCGACAGTCCCGAGACGCTCTCGCCAACCCAGGCACTCAAACCCGTGGCGGTGAACTGGGCTGAAAGTGTTAGGCCACCGCCAAATAGAATCAGTACTCCCCAAGGCACGTCACGCGTGGCCGACCACTCCAGCAACGCCCCTTTTCCTTTAGAGGCAGGAACCACAAACATCAGAATCGCCGCGAGGATTGCCACACTGGTGTCGTTGATGTTAGCCAACCAAGGCAGCGCACTCTGCACGACAGGAATTCTCGCAATTAACGGCACGAAGACCCAGCAGAACACTGCCCCGGCAAAGACCATCAATACACGCGACTCTTCAGGCGATAGATGGCCCATCCCCTTGAGCTCTGTCTCGATCATCGCCCGACCGCCCTGAATGTTCTCAACTTCCGAGCGGAACACCAGTTTGCTCAGCACTAGCCAAGCCAGCATCAGCATGGTGAATGAGAACGGCACACCCACTAACATCCAGTGACCAAAGCCGATGCTAAGTCCGTGGGTGTCTTCCATGTAGGCACGCATTAGCGCCATCGGCGGCTGGCCGATCAACGTGGCCATGGAGCCGATGGTGATGGCATAGGCAATGCCCAATAGCACAGCAGCAGAAAACTTGGGCGTGTCATCACCGTTACCCAGTGACTTCACTAGCGCGATGATCGAGCCTCCAATGGGCACCATAATCACTGCGGTGGCGGTATTGCTGACCCACATGGTGATAAACCAACTAGCGAACATCAAACCAAAGACGATTTGAGCCGGCTTGGTACCCACGGTGAGCACCGTCAGTAGAGCGAAGCGGCGATGTAAATTCCAGCGCTGCGTTGCCAAGCCCAGCAGTACGCCCCCCAACACTAGAAAGACAATGCTGTGGGCATAAGGTGAGGCGGTCTCACCGACCGAGGCAATATCGAAAAATGGGAACAGGACAAGTGGCAGCAGCGACGTGGCAGGAATCGGGATCGCCTCGGTCATCCACCAAGTGGCCATCAGCATCGCAATGCCCGCTACAAGACGAGCATTGAAGGCCAGCGTTTCGGGCAACAGAAAGAAAACACACAGGCTTATTAGGATGCCCAGCACAAGAGAAACCGGCTTAAAAGCCGAGGCTTCCGCGTAGGACGTTTGCTCAACAGACCTAGTGGTTTGCGGCATGGTAATTACCTGCATAGTAATAACAGTGTAGGTGAGTGTTACGGTTGAAGTGATGCGTTACCAATACCTCTCAGGTTGATACGCATACCTAATCGGGCAACATCTTGCGGACACATAAAATACTCAGAATCCATATAAATCAGTCGCTTAAAATATAATAAATAAACAATTAGCGAATCTACCATATAGGTATATTGCAGAGACTCTGGAATATACCTCTTGTTACTGTTCATTGCTTACGACTAATGGATGCTAAGGCCAGCCTGTTGATGAAGCCATGTGTCTTTAGCTTCTCCACTAAAAACTACTAAGTCGCAAAGCGTAGACAAATTAGGGTAATACCTTGTTGTACGGCTTTCTCCATGTCTTCTTTTTTATGCTGGAAATAAAAGACAACATGTTGACATAAAAACCATCGTAGCCTAATTTACACACAAGACTTTTAAAATAAAAGAAAGTAAAAAACGTGAATATATTTTAAAATAACAAATAATTTCAGGATTTTATATGAAAATCAGTACAAATATGACACCTGAGCGTAGAAATAAGATGATGTCGCTTGGCGCCTGGAATGACATGCTCATTACAGATTATCTTGATCAAGCGGTTGCTCAAGCACCTAACAAACCAGCCATTGTTACCTACACCATGGCCTCTGGAGAACGAACCCAGCTTAGCTATAGCGAACTCAATGAGCGGGCCACACAAATAGCCGTTGGGCTTGTCTCGCTGGGCATTCAGGTGGGGGATGTGGTGTCTTGCCAATTGCCTAATTGGTGGCAAATGACCGCGCTCCACTTAGCGTGTGTTCGAGTCGGCGCAGTACTTAACCCGCTTATGCCCATTTTCCGCGAGCATGAGTTGCGTTTTATGCTCGCCCAAGCCGAAAGTAAGCTGCTAGTCGTACCCGGTGTGTTTCGAGGTTTCGATCATGCTGCCATGGCAGCAACTCTTAAGGCAGAATTGGCTTCGCTAACCCATGTACTGGTGATTGGCGGTGAAGGTAAAGGAGAATCCAGCTTTGAAGCTCGCCTGCTTAACCATGGAGAGGAAAAGACGCGCGATACTGCCGCACTGTTTACAGAGCGCCGCCCATCCGGTGATGATGTTGTGCAACTGCTTTACACATCGGGTACTACGGGCAAACCAAAAGGGGTAATGCACACCTCTAATACGCTGCTTAGCCATATTCGCCCCCTTGCCGAACGCTTAGCGCTGAATGCTGCTGATACCGCCTTAATGCCTTCGCCTCTGGCGCATCAGTTAGGCTTTCTTTACGGCTTAATGATGCCGATCTATTTGCAGGCCACGGCCGTTCTTCAAGATACGTGGTTACCCGCTGAAGCAGTCAAAATAGTACGCTTTGAACAGCCCAGTTTGATGCTGGGTTCTACTCCCTTTTTGGCAGATATCGCCGAGCAAGCGATTGCTCACGGAAGTGATCTGCAGTCACTGAAACTCTTTCTTTGTGCAGGCGCCCCTATACCCAGTCCGCTAGTAGAAAAAGCGGCGCGTAATTTGCCCACTAAAATCATCTCCGCCTGGGGAATGACCGAGAACGGCGCCGTTACCACTACTCGTTTGGATGATGCGCCTTCGTGTTCAGTCGAAACCGATGGCGTCCCTCTGCCCTTTATGGAACTCAAAGTGACCGATATTGAGGGCAACACCTTGCCACCTAATCAAGAAGGCAGCCTATGGGTGCGCGGTGCCAGTCTGTTTGTTGGCTACTTCAAACAACCTGATCTTTACGGCGTAGATGAGGAAGGCTGGTTCCCAACGGGGGATTTAGCACGCCTCAATGAAGCGGGCTATGTGCGTATCACGGGCCGCTCTAAAGATGTGGTCATTCGAGGCGGTGAGAATATCCCCATCGTGGATATCGAAAACACTCTTTATCAGCATCCCGCTATCCAGGCACTGGCGCTTGTTGGGCGCCCAGATGAGCGTTTAGGCGAGCGGTTGGTCGCTTACGTTGTGCTCAAAGAGGGTTACCCCAGCCTGAGCCTTGAAGAGATCACTCAGTTTCTTACCGAGCGGCATGTGACGCGCCAATACCATCCGGAGTTTCTTGAAGTGCTGGAAGAGCTGCCACGCACGCCTTCTGGAAAAATTCAGAAATTTAAGCTTCGCGACCAAGCGGCTATCCATTCCGATTCACGCGCTTAATGTGTCGTTATGCGCCTCAAATGGCCACTAATGGGAAAACAATATGCAAGGTTTAACTGGAAAAACCGTAATAGTGACCGGCGGCGGCGGCGGCATTGGCCGCGCGGTGTGTCAACGCTTTGCTCAGGAAGGCGCGCTGGTCGCTGTGCTTGACCGTGATGAGCAAGCCGCCCAAGTAAGTGTCGACAGCATTATTGAAGCAGGCGGTAACGCTCGCGCTTACGCTGCGGATATCACCAATTACCACGCTATTGAAGCGACCGTTAAGCGCATTGAAGCAGAGCTCGGCACGCCCACTATTTTGATTAATAACGCGGGCTTTGACCGCTTTATGCCGTTTCTTAAAACCGACCCCGCGATGTGGGAGTCGCTGATTGCCGTGAACCTGACCGGCGCGCTCAATATGCACCACATCGTACTGCCAAGAATGGTGGAGGCGGGCGGTGGCAAGGTGGTCAACATTGCCTCGGATGCAGCCCGGGTGGGCTCTTCCGGTGAAGCCGTTTATGCCGCCTGTAAGGCGGGGCTGCTCGGTTTAAGTAAAACCCTCGCCCGGGAGCTGGCGACTAAAAACATTACCGTCAACGTTGTTTGTCCTGGCCCTACCGATACTGCCCTTTTAAAAGGCGTGGCCGATACCTCCCGTGACCCTGAAAAGTTACTGGAAGCCTTCCGCAACGCCGTACCCATGCGCCGGATAGGCCAGCCTGAAGATTACCCTGGGATTATCGTGATGCTCGCGAGCGACGAAGCGAATTTTATTACCGGGCAGGTGATCAGCGTCTCCGGCGGGCTGACCATGGCGGGTTAACGCAAGCCGCTTACAAAAATAAGGAGCTAAATCATGAGCCATACCACTCACTACGAAGACATCTTGTATGAGGTAGACGACGGCGTCGCAACGATCACTATCAACCGACCCGAGCGCTATAACGCCTTCCGTGGCCAAACCTGCATGGAACTGCTGGATGCCTTCAACCGTGCTGGCTGGGACAAATCGATTGGCGTCATTGTGCTCACCGGCGCGGGTGATAAGGCATTCTGCACCGGGGGCGATCAAGGCGCGCATGAGGGCCAATACGATGGCCGCGGCATCATCGGTCTACCGGTAGAGGAGCTGCAAACGCTCATCCGCCAAGTGCCTAAACCGGTCATTGCCCGTGTGAATGGGTTTGCCATTGGCGGCGGGCACGTTTTACACGTGGTCTGCGATCTAAGCATTGCGTCAGAGACAGCCATTTTTGGCCAGGTGGGCCCAAAAGTGGGATCGGTTGACCCCGGCTTTGGCACCGCTTATCTCGCCCGCGTCATTGGCGAAAAACGGGCCCGTGAAATCTGGTACCTGTGTCGAAAATATACGGCTCAGCAAGCGCTCGATTGGGGGCTGCTCAATGCTGTGGTGCCGCCTGAGCAGCTTGACGAGGAAGTGCGTAAATGGTGCGACGAAATTCTTGAGAAAAGCCCTACTGCCCTGTCCATCGCCAAGCGCTCTTTCAATGCAGACAGCGAAAATATCGCCGGTATTGGTGCACTCGGTATGCAGGCGCTAAGCCTCTACTACGACACCAAGGAGTCGCAGGAAGGAGTTGCCGCGTTTAAGGAAAAGCGTAAGCCCGAATTTCGCAAATATTATGAGTCATAACCGATGCTCCCCTTCACAAAGGGTAGTCTCAAGAGAGCGAGTGAAGCGTCATGAATTTTGCATTTACCGAACAGCAAGAAGCCATTCGCGACACCATCGCGCGGTTTGCCAGCGAGCGATTAGCCCCTCGCTATCGGCAGCGTGAGCAGGCGGCATGCATTGAACGCGAGATCGTCGCCGAGTTAGGCCAGATGGGCTGCCTGGGCGGTGAGCTACCCGAAGAGTTCGGTGGCAGCGGGCTGGACTGTATGACCACTGGTGTAATTGTTGAAGAGATCGCCAGGGGTGACTTTAACGTCGGCTACTTGCCCCTGCTCGCTTCTCTTAATGGTCAAATCATCGCCCATCACGCCCGGCCGGAGTTGGCCCAAGAGTGGTTATCAGGCATGACGGCTGGCCATAAGATCTGCTGTATTGCGCTAACCGAGCCCCATGGCGGCTCAGATGCAGCAAACCTTAAGCTCAAAGCGACCCGTGATGGCGATAGCTTTCTGCTAAAAGGTGAAAAAACCTCCATTTCCATGGCCGATCAGGCGGATGTAGCGGTGGTCTTTGCGCGCACCGGGACACAAGAGCAGCGCGCCAGCGGCATCAGCGCGTTTTTAGTACCCATGGAGAGCACGGGTATTTCGACCAGTCGCTTTGAGGATTCAGGCCAACGAGCCATTGGCCGCGGCTCTATTTTCTTCGACAATGTGCGTGTGCCTGCCGACCACATGCTAGGCATCGAAGGGCAAGGCTTTAAGCAGGTGATGCAGGGGTTTGACTATAGCCGTGCGCTGATTGGTTTACAGTGTTTGGCCGTGGCTCAGCAGTCGTTGGATGAAACCTGGCAGTGGCTCACCCAGCGTGAAGCCTTTGGCCAGCCGTTAGCTGCCTTCCAAGGCTTGACCCATCCACTGGCGGAATACCAAACCTACGTACAAGCGGCGCGGCTGCAGTGTTATTACGCGCTGTGGCTAAAAGACAACCAGCGCCCGCATACCGCTGAAGCGGCAATGAATAAGTGGTGGGGACCGAAGCTAGCCTTTGATGTGATCAAACAGTGCATGCTGGCCCACGGGCATACGGGTTGGGGGGAAGATTTGCCGTTTTCCCAGCGCATGCGTGATGTACTAGGGCTGCAGATTGGTGATGGCACGGCTCAGATTATGAAAAATATTATTGCGCGTCAGTCGGTCTCTGCGTGAACGCTGGCTTCTTGCTTGTCTCACTTGATCGCCTGGGCGCGGATTCTATCGACCCAGTCAAGGATATGCCGATGGCGAGTGAAGACGACAAAAGCGTGGCTAACCGACTTTTTTTTCGGCTTTTTCAGGTCAGCAATATCCTGCAAAAGCAGACGATAAGCGAAGTAGGCTTGACCACCGTGCAGTGGGCAGTGCTGGGCGCCCTTTCACGTAAAGGCTTTGAAGAGGGTATTTCGTTTAATGCGCTGACCGAGTACTTGGTGGTTAGCCGTCAAAGCCTGGACGGCGTGCTCAAGCGTTTGGAGCGCGATGCCCATGTTGAACGTATTCCTCATCCCGACGACAAGCGCGCACGGATTATTTTACTGACCCACCAAGGTCGCGCCTTTTGGGAGAGTTTACAGCCCCGAATTCATGAGTTTTACCGTGATGGGCTTAGCAGTTTTTCCTTCGATGAAACCGTCAGCTTGTTGCACTACCTCAATAAACTTCAGCACGATTTAGAAAATACCGCGCTAAACGCCAAGGAGGAAACGACCGAAACACCATAACCAACCCAACGAACGGCGCTGTTAAAGCGCACCCAGCGTTACTACCCATACCGATAACAACAATTTGCCTCGTCTTGCACGGGGTTGGGGGTTCTATGTCTGCTCTAAATAAACAACCGTTAGCCATTGCGCTAAGCATCGCGTTTGCCAGTGCGTTCAGCAGCGCTCAGGCAAACGTCAGCGATAATGAAATTCGCATCGGCTATTTATCCGATATGTCAGGGCCCTACCGCGATTTGGCCGGTCCTGGTGGCTTGGAAGCGCTTAACATGGCGGTGGAAGATCACGGCGGTGAAATTAACGGCGCACCGATTGTGGTGTTTAGTGGTGATGACCGAAACAGCGCTGATGTGGGAGCCAACACCGTACGTGAATGGATCGACCAGCGTAATGTCGATATGGTCGCAGGCATGGTGGCCTCGTCGGTGACAATCGCTGCCACTCAGCTCCTGGCTGAAAACGATAAGCTTGCCATGGTGGCAGGTGCCGCCGCACTGAGTATCACCAATGAGTATTGCACGCCCAATCATGTGCAGTGGGTCTACGATACTTATGCTATGTCCAATGGCGCTGCTAAAGCGATACTCGAAGAAGGGGGTGATAGTTGGTTCATGATTACCGCTGACTATGCCTTTGGTCACTCGCTGGAAAACGACGTTACCGCCGTCGTGGAAGCGCATGGAGGCGAGGTGTTGGGTAGCGTGCGCCATCCGCTAAATACCAGCGATTTCTCATCGTATGTGCTGCAAGCGCAAAACTCTGGCGCCAAGATCGTAGGGCTGGCGAATGCGGGGGCCGACACCGTTAATGCGATCAGCACGGCGGGGCAATTTGGCCTGGCACAGTCTGGTCAGTCACTCGCCGGGTTGATGGTGTTTTTAAACGATATACACGCGCTGGGCTTAGAAAGCACCCAAGGCATGCAACTAACGACCGGCTGGTACTGGGATTTGAATGAGGCTTCACGTGAATGGGCAGAGCGCTATCATGCGCGTACTGGCCGAATGCCAACGATGGTACAGGCAGGCGTTTACTCCAGCGTTATGCACTACTTAAATGCCGTTGAAGCGAGCGGCACGGACGACTCAGCCACCGTTCGCGCCATGATGCAAGACACGCCCATCAACGACATGTTCGCCACCAACGGCTACATTCGTGATGATGGTCGCATGGTGCATGATATGTACCTAGCCAGGGTGAAAACACCTGATGCCTCCACTAACGAGTGGGATCTTTACGAAATACTGCGCACGATTCCGGGTGAAGAGGCCTTCCAATCGCTGGAAGAGAGCCGCTGTCACTTGGTCGCCCAATAACATCATTTAATGCGCGCGGCATGCTAGCGGCAAAGCACCGCGCGACTCTTTTAAGGAGTGCCCGCATGCATGTAGATACCGCCATCACCAGCCGCAAATCGGTGCGCCGTTTTCTCGACACCCCCGTCGAGCGCGCAACGATTATGCACATATTGGATATTGCTAGCCGCGCGCCCAGCGGTAGCAATATCCAGCCGTGGAAAGTGCATGTAGTGGCGGGAGCCGCTAAAGACCAGCTGTGCCAGCGGTTATTAGATGCCGTTGATCACGGCAAAAGCGATACACCTGAGTATCACTACTACCCGCAGAACTGGTTTGAACCCTACCTGGAGCGCCGCCGACGCTGTGGCTTTGGTCTTTATGCAACGCTGGGCATTGGCCGTGACGATAAAGCCAAGCGCGAAGCCCAGGCACGGCGGAATTTTCACTTATTCGATGCACCCGTTGGGCTTTTCATCACGATGGATCGTCGCCTGGAAGCGGGCAGTTTTATGGATTGTGGCATGTTTATCCAAAGTGTCATGTTAGCCGCCCGTGGCCAGGGGCTACATACCTGCCCGCAGGCTGCCTTTGCTTGGTACCACACGCTTATTCGCGACGAGCTTAAGTTGGATGAAAACTCGCTACTGCTCTGCGGTATAGCGCTGGGCTACGAAGACATGCAGGCACCCGAAAACGGCTTTATTACCGAGCGAGAAAGCGTGGAAAACTTTACGACTTTTCGTGGCATTTAAGCGTAAAAAAGCCCAGGCAGGCGCTTGGGCTATAAGGGTTAATCTCTTCACTATTTAACGTCTAAACAGGAGACTCGTAGAGCCTGCCGACAAGTTTTATCGAGGCGATCAGCTTGGCCATGAGCGTTAAAGAGCGTTTAGGTTATGAAACATTCTACTTAAGCATTGATTGATATAAACAATGTCCTGCTTGCTGAAATCGGCAAACGCTTTTTCCACTAAACGACTAGTAACTTGCCTGGCAATATCCAGCTTTGCCTCGCCCGCCTCGGTAAGCTCTACTTCAGTGACGCGCCCATCCTGCGGACTGGCTTCTGTTTTAAGCAAACCCTCGTACTCGGCACTAATTGAGACGTGAAAAACAGCTCTTCGTTACTTCATTTAATTTAGCCTAGTCAAACAGACAGCTTACCGGGCTGCCAATCAAGCAGGTCATAGCAATGAAATTGGCCTCGTTTCTATAGCAACGTGCACGTGACAAGCCACCTGAAACAGGCTATTCATTCAAAAAAGCGCTGAACGCTTTAATGGCATACTTGCCACAACCAGGGAGGGCGAAGGCGACCGGTTCCTCGAGAAATACCGTTACATAGCGATAGCCGCGACGAGACGGCGTTTCGGCCACACCGACGTTGGTCACATCCGACAGATTCAGCTCCCCAGCATGCAGCCCACGTAGTGATGAACAATGCGCCACAACCGCTTGCCGGAAATCTCCAACTGCCGAGAGGCGGCCAGCACAGGTATCTCCTGAGCCAATGACATGGCGGCTTGCTCAATGAAGTCGCTACCCGGCCGCACTCAAGGCACCCCAATGCGTTTGACGCCATGTCCAGGACACTTCGTGCGAGGCACGCGAGCATGGGTAAAACTACCGTGCTCGGCCTCGACCTAGAGATCCAGACGAGGGGGCGATACAGAAGTCTCTAGGTGCTGGTTATTGAGAACCCAGAGCGCTTCCCAACCTAGCCCGAGAGTCAGCAAATGAGTGCCGTCAATATCGTACCTACTGCTGTTGAGGAATCATATCTGGCCCACCTCAGGGGTCGAACTCCCGCTCCAACGTCGAAAAAGCCAAAAATAATCACTTAATTTGATGAGAGGAGTGCCAGCCAAGGCTTCACCTTATTATTTTTGTCACTTAACCCATATATCGGCTTCAAAAAGTGGCAGGGCTAAGGTATTTTGAATAAACTTAGAAATATAATATTATTTTGGGAGTACCTCATGGCCGCCAATCGCGAGCTAACAATACCTGTCGAAGTAGTGAGCAAAACTGAACTTGCTGCCGGCATTTTTAAGTTTGAGTTAATGCCTACAAATGACACCGAATTGCCAGAACCCGATGCCGGTGCACACATTTATATTGAAGCACCCAATGGATTAGAAAGGCGGTATTCGCTAAGCCAATCTCCAGATGTTCTGGATCGCTATGTTATTTGTGTCAAGCGGGAAGAAAATGGAGAAGGCGGATCTAAAAGCCTGTGTGATGAGGCTGAGGCTGGAACGCGACTGCGCATCTCAGAGCCTACTAATGATTTTCCACTGACCGGGAACCCAACTCGATACATTTTCATTGCGGGCGGCATTGGTATCACACCTATATACTCCATGATTCAGACCCTGAGACTGTCAAGTGGAATACCTTTTAAACTGTACTATTTATCCCGTGACTCAGATCATACAGCCTATGTAGAGGAGTTTTCCCAACCCGAATACAAAGGCAAGGTGGTAATACATCACACTCAATGCAGCTCAGGCAATCGTTACGATCTTTGGCCCGTGCTAGAACAGCCAAAGGGAGCCTACATATATTGCTGCGGGCCACGCGAGCTGATGGAAGAAGTGCGTGACATGACAGGCCACTGGTCACCAAGCAGCGTACATTTTGAGGATTTCGCTGGTGCAGTGGCACATCAACCTAACGACAAACCTTTCCAGGTTAAAATTACTGATACTGACGAGACCGTTCATGTCCTGGCAGAACAAACCATCATAGAAGCGCTTCGGGCTAACGGGTATGAGGTGCCATCATCTTGTGAAAGCGGTACATGTGGAACTTGTCGCTCTAGGCTTTTGTCCGGCAAAGCCGATCATCGGGATCTAGTTTTGTCCGAGGAAGAAAAGGAAGACCAGATCATGGTATGTGTTTCACGGGCGGAAGGTGATGAAATTGAAATCGAACTACCACGATTTTAAGGCTCAGATATGACTTACGCACCGTTACGGCTCGGCATCGCTGGACTGGGCCGAGGCTTCATGCTACTTCTACCAACTCTAGCAGCGCATCCAGGTATACGTCTCACCGCAGCAGCAGACCCTCGCCCGGAGGCGCGCGCCCAATTTGCATCTGACTTTGCTGGCTTCACCACGGATAATTTTGAGGCTTTATGCCAAAGATCGGACGTAGACGCCGTATACCTTGCCTCTCCGCATCAGTTTCATCGTACGCAAGTAGAACTTGCAGCCCACTACGGGAAACACGTACTGGTTGAAAAGCCCATGGCTTTGTCGATGACAGACTGCCAAGCAATGGTAGACGCAATGCAAGCCGCTAATTGCTGGTTGCTGGTAGGCCACAGCCACAGCTTTGATACCCCGTATCGAGAAACCGCGCGCCTTATTCATTCAGGTGAAATGGGGCAGGTGCGCATGATTACAGCTTTCAATTACACTGATTTTTTGTACCGCCCCCGCCGACCAGAAGAATTAAACACAGCTCAGGGCGGCGGTGTGGTATTCAGTCAGGCTGCGCATCAAGTGGACATTGTACGTCTGCTTGGTGGTGGAGAGGTAGAGAGTGTACGGGCACTCACAGGACGCTGGGATCCGAATCGGCCAACCGAGGGAGCTTACTCTGCACTGCTGACTTTCGCAAACGGCGCCTTCGCAAACATGACTTACAGTGGCTACGCGCATTTTGATTCTGATCAGTGGCTAGATTGGCAGGGGGAGCTAGGCCAGCAAAAGTCGTCGAAAGATTACGGCAAGGCTCGCAGCCTGCTTGCCACTGTCGATACACCGGCACAGGAAGCTGCTCTGAAAAACAGACGGGCCTACGGAGATGGCCAGACTCTCGCAGATGCCAGCCTAAAAGGTATTGGTCACAATCACTTTGGCCATTTTATAGTGAGCTGTGAACTTGGTGACCTAAGGCCTACGCCATCAGGCATTGAGGTATTTGGTCATACTAAACGCTTTACCATACCTCTCAGTCCTCCCCACATTCCTCGTAGGGAAGTGCTAGATGAATTGATTGCGGCTGCTCAAGACAATCAGGAGCCTGTGCACTCTGGAACCTGGGGATTAGCCACAATGGAAGTATGTTTTGCCCTACTGCAATCGGCTAATGATCGAAAAGAAGTTATAATGCGGCACCAGCAAAGTATTCTTTCTCAATTATGATCACGAAGGCATCTACCGCATGGTAAAACGAGAAGTCAGAGAATCGCAGAGCGTCTTGCGGCACTGGCATACCGATGTACCGGATGACCGCATGGCGCATCTGGTACGTGACGCTGGTCGGTTATTGGCGAAAAGTCTACAGGCCAGGCTTGCTGAGCACGATGTAAGCTTTGGTCATTGGTCATTTCTTCGCATTCTGTGGGTAACTGAAGGCCTAAGCCAGCGGGAACTCAGCGATGAAGCTGGAGTGATGGAACCCACCACTTTCACAGCGCTGAAGGCCATGGAGCAAAAAGGTCTTATCGAGCGGCGGCAGTTAAACGGCAACCGGCGCAAGGTGCACATTTTTCTAAGTCCCAAAGGGCATGCTCTGAAAGATATTCTGACCCCATTAGCGGAAGATGTTAACGCTACGGCACTGGAGGGAATTACCTACGACGAGATGAAAGCAACCCGCAGCGTTCTACTGCGGATGATCGACAATCTGGCCCAAGATGAATTTCTGGACAAACACTGACTGACAGAAGCCTCTAATTAAAGCGTCTTGTTCAGTACTACTAAAAAAAGCCCTGAGAGGATTGAATATGCCCAATATCACCCCCGAACAGGATGCTTTATTAAATGATCTGGTAGACGCCAACCACATACTATTCAATGAGGGAGTTGTTGACGCGTTCGGTCACGTGAGCGTGCGGCATCCTGAAAATCCTGAACAATTTATCCTATCCCGCAATCGTGCCCCAGGTTTAGTTGAAAAAGAAGACCTGATGATATTTAACCTGGACGGCCAGGCAGTAAATGATAACCGTAAACCCTACCTGGAACGTTTTATTCACGGTGAGATTTATCGTAAACGGCCCGATGTAATGTCCATTGTACACAGCCATTCAGCCTCGGTAGTGCCATTTAGCGTATTACGAAATTATCCCCTGCGTGCCATGTGTCACATGAGCGGCTTCATTGGTGAAGGTGCACCCATTTTTGAAATTCGCGAGGCTGGGGGGAATGCCACAGACTTACTTATCAGTAGCCAACATCTAGGATCCGCTCTAGCAGATTCACTAGCGGATCACCCATTGATTCTGATGCGCGGTCACGGATCTACGGTCGTGGCTGACTCACTCAAAAAGGCTGTCTATCGAGCAGTGTATGTTGAAGTTAACGCCCGTGCTCAAACCGAAGCCAGTCGCCTGGGTAAGATAGAGTTTCTAACCAAAGAAGAAGCCGCCACTGCCATGAATAACATAGAAGGGCAAGCGGATCGTCCCTGGCAGTTGTGGAAGTTGCGTGCTAGAAAAGCTCGTGACATTCTGCTCGCTAAATGAAGGCAATACAGATGTGCCTAAAGGGTGCCTAACCGATCTATAGAGGGGCGCCCATAGATCCTTAGCAGGTTAACAACATTGATAAGTCAATAGCTTGAATGTCTTTAGTCAGAGTGCCCAACGAAATATAATCAACTCCGGTTTCAGCCACCGCACGCAAGTTATGTTCAGTTACCCCACCAGAGGCTTCCAGTTTTGACCGGCCAGCGACTCGCTAAACCGCAGAATACGTGTCCTCCAGGCTAAAATTGTCAAGCATGATCACGGACGTGTTCACTGCTAGTGCTTGTTCCAACTCCTCCAGCGTTTCCACTTCGACTTTTATGATTTTCCGGGCGCTACTAGCCGGGCAGAGGCAACAGCTTCAGCTATGCCACCGCATGCAGCAATATGGTTCTCCTTAATCAGAAAACCGTCGTACAGCCCCGTGCGATGACTCGCACCACCACCACAGACCATAGCAAATTTTTGGGCCAGACGTAGTCCCGACAATGTTTTACGGGTATCCAACAGCGTCGCCCGTGCGCCTTCAATGAGGGCACTCAATGCCGCACATCGCGTGGCTGTGCTTGATAGGCACTGCAAGAAATTTAATGCGGTGCGTTCCCCCTTCAACAAAGACCGGGCGTTACCGGATAATCGCAATATCGTATTTCCACTCTTTAAGTCATCACCGTCTGTGCAGACCCATTCCAGTTCCACAGAGGGCTCCAACTGTTTAAACAAGGCTTCGACCCAGCGCTGGCCACACAGCACAGCCGATTGCCTGGCAATGATAATGGCTGTGGCTTCCTTGTCTGCTGGTATGAGTTGCGCATTATATCTCCGCACCCAACGTCCTCGAATAACGCAGCTTTCACATTTTCAGAGATCGCGAGTGCCAGAACCGCTTCATTTAAAGAGTAAATACTTACCTCTAACCAAATACAGTAATGACGGCCACTCCAATCACCGTTGCGAGAGTACCGCTGATTACTCCAGGGGTGAATAACTCGCCGTCTTTTATAAACCAATAGGTGCCCACCAAAACAAACAGGGGCGTAGTTGCTGCCAGTGGCGCCACCACGATCAGCTCTCCATGCCTTAAGGCTGTAAACAAGAATACTGGCCCTAGGCTGGAAAATACCCCAGCGGCTACTAGGTAGCCAAACTCTATCTTGGAGCAGCGAATTTCTAGCAGTCGACGACTACCGATACCAAATACGGAAATCAAAAGCCATGAAGCTGTTGCAGTCAATGCAGCAGCAGTCACTGCTTCCATTCCCTCGTCGATTCCCAGCTTACGAAACACGACGGAAATGCCGTAACACAATGACGCCGCTATCGGAAATAAAAGCCAAACTTTTGGTGGGCGAAGTGGAACTGGCTGACCAGAAGTAGGTTTTTGTCGTTGCATGCCCAATATAGTGGAACCGCTTAATACCAGTCCTGCACCCAAAAAGACAGTACCCGAGATAGGTTCGCGCAATATAGAGACTGCGATCATCATCGTCACTAACGGATGCGTTAGGGTAATCGGCGTAGTAATATTGGCGCCCAACCGTGCCATGCCCATAAACTGAAATGTTCGACCAAGCAGAGGGGCAAACAAGCCAGCCAATATAAAATACCTCCACTGCCACCAATCCAAAGCAGGTAAGCCGTAAACCACCACACTCCAACCCCACAGCAATATCACATTTACGGTCAGACTGATCCAAATAGAGGTCATGGTCGACGCATTGTGTACCCCTATACGAACCACGACGAACGTTGCCCCAAACATAAATGCTGACAACAATGAGAACCAAACTGCCAACAGAGGATCAGACACTCGTTACTCCTTTGGCATGAGCAAGCATATAGAGCCCCCATTACCCTTGAGACATAGGTAAATGGGGGAATACTTGGGCCTTAATGTACCGGCTTTATAGCTGCACGGAGGTGGGGGGTAAAGAGACAGGCACCAATGGCAAGAATTACAGCTCCACCTATGGCGAACCAACTCGGGAAAATAAACAGTAGTCCAGCACCAACAAAACACCAGCGAGCAGGCGCTGCCAACTTATCTCGTAAGTAGCCTTCAACACCTAAGCTTAGCAATATTACCCCGATCACTGCCGTCACGCAGGATACTAGGATGGTGTCCCAATCTCCGACCATTAGCAGGCCGTCACCATATACAAAGGCAAACGGCACGATGAATGCGGTAATAGCCAGACGTACTGCTCCCGTGGCGATCTCCAGCGGTTTAGCATCCGCTATAGCAGCCGCGGCGAATGCTGCTACTGCTACCGGTGGTGTCATGGCTGACAGTACAGCAAAGTACAGAATGAACATATTGCTTTGCAGAACACTGAAATCAAGACTTGCCAAAGTCGGGCCGACCAACACTGCCGCCAGAATAAATGCCGAAGGTGTCGGCATTCCCATACCAAGAATAATGGCAAGTATGGCCGATATAATCAGCACCATCACCGTGCTGTCTGCAGCCAACAGAAACACTAAGTCAGCAAATTTACCACCCAGCCCGGTCATGGAAATACCACCTATTACCAGACCAGCAGCTGCACAGGCCGCGACAACAGACACCATACGGAGCGTAGTCTCAGCCAGGGCACCCCAGATCTTCACAATACTCATGCGAGTGGAGGGTTTAACAGCTGCCACTAATAAAACAACTCCGGTCGCGACTGCCGCCACATAAGTGGGCGAAAACCCCATCACTAACGCTATAGAAAGTGCGACCAAAGGCACGATAAACAAACCGCCATTTTTCATGGTTTGGCGCATTCTAGGTGTTTCGTCTACCGGTATGCCTTTTAACCCCAGTTTTTGCGAACGCAGATGTACCTGAGTGTAAACACATAGGTAGTACAAGAGAGCTGGGATGATCCCCGCAATTACTATATCGCGATAATCAATGCCAGTATATTCAGCCATTATAAAGGCCGCTGACCCCATTACCGGAGGCAATAAGCTCCCACCGGTTGAGGCCGCAACTTCAACACTACCGGAAAGTTGTTTGCTGTAACCCAGGCGCTGCATAATGGGTATAGTTATAGATCCAGTAGTCACTACGTCTGAGGTTGGGCTGCCCGACATGGTGCCGTAAAGTCCTGACGAAATAACGGAAATTTTTGCAGGCCCTCCTACTCTATGGCCTGCAATGGCAGACGACAAATTATAGAAAAACTCTGCGCCTCCGGCCTTAGCAAGAAAAGTACCAAACATGACGAACAGAAAGGCGTAGGTCGCAGCCACACGCAACGGCACACCAAAAAGCCCATCACTAGTAAACATCATAATATCAAGAAAGTGCTGATAGCTGACTTCTCTAAAACCCAGGCCACCGGGAAGACCATGTCCCCAGAGGTTGTAGACCAGAAAAATCATCACCACACTAGTGAGGCCCACACCAACCGTTCGACGAGTGGCCTCTACAGTTAGCAAAAGTAGTAAAGACGCCGCAATAACATCAAGCGTCTCTAGTGGAAACAACAGCGTAATACGCTGAGAAATGCGACCACTTTCTAGGTAGAAGTAGATACCAACGAGTATGCTTGCAGCCACCAATACCCAGTCAATGATACTTGGTCTATCTATCCTTCCAAGAGGCCCTGGAGATATTGTCATAAACAGCAAGGCGAGAATGGCCGATAGAAAAACTATGGTCATCACAAACAGGTCTATATATACAATTGTAGTGGTGTAGATAACACCCAACGCAACCAAGGCAGCACATCCATGTACTGCCATTTTTAGCTTACCTGATAGAGTACGCCGTGACCCCGTTTCCGTCAGCAAGTTTAGGAGGGAACTCATAAAAAAAGCCTCTATACTGATTTAATGAGATCCCGCTTCAGCGAAGACCAGCTTCTTCAAGGTAGCGTTGTGCGCCAACATGAAACGGTACTACTTCGATAGACGCCATAATTTCTGGAGTCAACTCGTCCATAGCAGGGTGCACTCCACGCAGCTTATCGTAGTTCGCAAAAATTGCTTTTGTCAGATTATAGGCGGTTTCTTCGTCCATTCTCTCATGTACTGCCAGCGCAGCACCTAGAGACACCGTGGTAGCTGCGTTAGGTGACCAGTCATAAGTGTCTTCCGGAATGGTGAACGGAATGGTACCCGTCCGTTCAGTTACTTGAGCGACAGCGTCCTCGTCTGTCATGGGCAGCATGCGCAAATCCACACTATTACCCGCCTGCATAATAGAGCTGTGCCTAACAAACAGGCTGTTTAAAATCATATCGGCTCGCCGATCCTGTATTAGGCTCATCTGCTCGTCAGATGCCGCATAAATGACCCGCCCCCCCCAACTTTCGATGTCTGCTTCGGTTATACCCAAGGCATCTAACATCTCAATGGCGACATTGGATGCAACATTACCCCGACGATTAATGGCTATAGTGATGGGCGGTTGTAAGCGGGCAATATCCTCTAGGCTTTCAATGCCATAACTCTCTGCGACGGTTTCACGAATAAAGGCCTGCATTGGAGCCCAAGTATACAAATATGCAAGAACGCGAATGTCTTCTGCAGGCTCGCGAAAAGGTTCTGAACCACTTTTGGCCAACTGCAGTTCTGCGTCATGAATCAAGCCCATGTCCGCGTCATCCCTCTGAAGAACTGCCACATTAGCAATTCCACCACCCGACGTCTGATAGGTAATGGTAGAGCCTGGAAATTCTTCGCGAATAGCACTGTCCAGCCCTGCGCCAAGCAAAGACCATAAGCCACCAGGTGATGCACCTGCGACATTCATGTTGTAGGGCTGTGCAGACACTGGGTTAAAAACTACAGTGGTGGCCAACAAAGCCAGGATGCCAATGGGTTTCTTAATTGTTGATTTCATTTTTTCACCTCAGATATTGCTAGTTTGTATTTGTTGTAATCTCGGCGGCCTTAGTCCGAATCGATCCTGTTTCCACTAACCGCCGCATGACTGACTCCGCTTAAATTTTAAAGCTCTCCATGCTAGCGGGATGGAACAGTTCCTCAGGTTCAACTAGACGGCTCGATAACCCTTCAGCATGATGTTGCGCTAAAAACCTCGAGAGTGTTTCCCGGTTCGGCGCAAAGCCATATGACCAAAAATCTTCACCCATCAAAGCGCGAGCGGATCTCAACTGATCTTCAACAAAGGGCAGAGTGACCTTGGTGGCCGAGGTGTCAGACAGCCGGGTTAACGCTTCTTTTTTGGACTGTTCGAATGCCTTATACACCGCGAAAGGTAACCAGGGATGCTGCTCTACCAGAGTTCGTCGGATACCAAGTAAATGCATGATCGGGAAGATTCCAGTGCGACGATACCAGTCCTTGGCCTCATTCATAGGATCATTGAAGAGATAGCCCACATGCGGGTGCCCATAGCTAAAACAGGATGGTGCTCGCGGACCGATTACAGCGTCTATATCGCCAGCGGCCAGTGCGCCACTGAGCGTATCTCCTTCTGGCAGGTTTTCTACCTCTACACCCCGGGTGAGATTCAAATTGATCTTTTCCACTCGACCAGGTTCTTCGTAACCACCACGCACCCAAGTCACATCATTCGGTTTTAGTCCATAGTCTTCCTCCAGAAACAGCCGCACCCAAACATTGGCCGTCAATTGGTACTCTGGTAAACCAATGCGCTTACCTTTCAGATCCGCGGGTGTTTTGATACCACGGTCAGTACGCACGTAAATAGAGGTGTGCCGAAACGCTCGGGAGGGAAACACAGGCACCCCAATGTAAGGGCAGTCACCGTTAGCAGTTTTTACTACGTAACTGCTCATGGACAACTCGGTGATGTCAAAATCAGCGTGCCGAAAGGCTCGAAAGAAAATTTCCTCCGGGTCATGCAACATGAAAACGGGGTCAACTCCATCAATCTGAACTTCACCGTCCACCAGAGCCCTAATGCGATCATAATTGCCCACCGCTACGGATAAATTCAGCTTACTCATACGTCGTTTTCTGCCTGTTCTGTTAATTTTTGCATATCAGGATGGGTCTTCTCCTCCTCAGCCATGCCGAGCTCGCGCCATTCAGTGCCCTTTTCGACAATTCCTTCAAAGGATTTGAGATGAGCATGAGGAATCCGTGGCTCCACTCGACCTATCACTGGACCACCGTCTCTCACCTTTTTGGCTGCTTCAACCATCTGGCGCCGAAACTCCACAATGGCTACGTCACTTGCACCCAGCACGTCATCAGAACGATCTGCTATTGAACCCATAGTTTCCCACATCGCAATATCCTGGTTTGGAATGCCACGAATGCCGGTAAAACTCTCACCGGTTTTCATCAGGATGCGATCCTGCCAATAATTGTTTTCGAAAGTCCGAAATCGGTTAAACTGCGCGTCCAGGTCAATGCCAATCTGCATGCCCAGAAACTTGCGCCAAGTTTCCCGATCTGGAGTAGTAGCGGAATTACCCCAGGCGATGAAATGAAACGCTGTATGTGTGTCGTCAATTGGAATATGTAAAATTGCTACGTCGTAACGATTGTTCGGGGGGATTTGGACAGTGAACGGCGCTAGAAACAGAGTGGTACGGATATATTCGTGCGTTTTGGCGTCTTTTATGGGTCGGCGAATAGCTGCGTAACGGAAACCAAACGGTGTCTTCTGCAATTGCAACTTGGGTGCCCGGTCGGTCGAAGGGCGGTACCACTTTTCATCGTCAGCTTCAGCCGATGCCTTACGAGCTGGCACCATATCTGTGGAATGCAGCGTAGATGAGTGGGCTGAATCTATTGCACCTTCTAAAATTTGCGCCCAGTTGCAGTCAATCTTGGCTTTTGCAATGGATACTTTAGTATCGGGTGTTGGCTGAAATACCGGCGCTTCGAATTCTGGTACGTTTTCTTGATCGCCCATGTATACCCAAACAAAACCCGCTGCCTCATGTGTTTTATAAGCTTTGTGCTTAACTTTTTCGGTCATTCCTGAGCTGCTCGGCTCGGAGGGCATTTCTAGAATGTTACCTTCAACATCAACTTTCCAACCATGGTAGAGGCACCGAAGCCCACATTCTTCATTGCGCCCCAAAGCAAGTGAAGCACGTCGATGAGGGCATCGCTCATCGAGTACCCCTACTCTGCCATCTGTGTCTCGAAATGCGACCAGATCTTCACCCAGTAAGCGTAATCGAACTGGTACTCCGTCGGCTTCATTGACTTCCTCTGATAAGCACGCGGGCAGCCAATGGCTGCGCATGATTTTTCCCATCGGAGCGTTGCCTTCTACCCGACAGAGTAAATCGTTGTCTGCATGCGATAACATAGCTAAAACCTCATTATTGTTAATATTAATTCATTGCCAAAATGAAATGTTAAATTTTAATAACGGACTCACACAACAAACTTAGCTATCTAAGTTTAAAAGTCAAGTAAAAAATAACACGCCTGAACGTCAGCAAAGTCTTTGAGATGAGAGATCAACTCACTAACTGACGTCTAGAGCCCTTGAGTGGGTCATTGAGGCTGTAGAAAAACCCCACTGACGGCTAAGTTTTGGTAGGATCGAGGAAATAGACGAGGAGTGGTCAGCATGCCGCGCTTCAAAGCTTATAACTACGATCAGAACGCCATGGTGGTGATTAACTACCAAGATCAACTCCAACCCGGCACCTTTGAACACGCGGTGCACTACCTGATCGAGCACAAGCTCGACTTATCCGTTTTCCATCCCAAGTACCGCAACGGTGCGACCGGTCGGCTGGCCTATGATCCGGCTATCCTGCTTAAGATTATCCTGTTTGCTTACTCACAAGGCATCACTTCCAGTCGCGAGATGCAGTGGAGCTGCGAGACCAATATTATTTTCAAAGCCCTTTCCTGCGATACCGTGCCCCACTTCACCACACTGGCCAGCTTCGTCAGTCGACATGCCGATGAGATTGAAGCGCTGTTCGAACAAGTGCTGCTGGTGTGCCACGAACAAGGCTTGTTGGGTAACGAACTCTTTGCGATTGATGGCTGCAAGATGTCCTCCGATGCCTCAAAAGAGTGGTCTGGCACGTTCAAAGAATTGGACGAGAAACGTGAGAAACTGAGAGGCCTAATTCGGCATCACCTACTGGAGCACTACGCGCGTGATGAGGCGAGACGGAAGCCGATCTGGATCGGGATATCCGACGGGCCAAGACGATTCTCTCGCTAGATGCCGCCATGAACAAAGTAGATCGTTTCCTAAAGACGCACAGCCCAAGGACGGGCCGGGGGAAGCGAATCAAGGAAGTGAAGAGCAACCTCACTGATAACGAAAGTGCCAAAATGACGACAAACAAGGTCACGATCCAAGGCTATAACGGCGTCGCCACGGTGGATAAAAAGCACCAGATCATCATTGATGCTCAGGCTTTCGGCGAAGGCCAGGAACACCACACTTTGCAGCCCGTACTGGAAACGGTCGAAGCCCGGTTTAAGAAACTGGGGATAGCGGAAAACATCTACCAAAAAGGGACTGTCGTCACCGCCGATACCGGTTTCGCCAATGACAAATTTATCGGGAATAAATTTGAACAGCCGCAGGCTGGCCCGGAAGGCGAGTCTCATGGATGAGACGAGTAAACCCAATATGAAGTACCTTCACGAACGACAGACCAACGGCTACATCCCCGATAATCAGTTCCGCAGCCGAGATCCGAAATTTACCGACCAGAAAAGCAAATACGGTAAGCGCCACCAGAACTTACCAGATAAAGGCTGGCGAGAGACGATGCCAGCCAGCGCGTTCCAATTTGATCCTGCAAAGCTAACGTGTATCTGCCCAACGGGCGAAAAGTTGACCTATAGAGGTCAACGGGAAACCGATCATGGCCAGACCCGAGTGCACTTCGAGGGGCGTTTGCTGCAATGTCGGCACTGCCCAAAAAAATACCACTGTATGCAGAACCCGAGCTCTGCCGACCATCGCAAGGGAGCTGGTCGACAAGTGTCTTTTATTATCGAGAACAAACGCTTACCCAATTACACGGACTGGATGAAGCATCGGGTTGATAGCCCGAAGGGCAAAGAGATTTACAGCCATCGCATGTCAGTCGTAGAGCCTGTATTCAGTAACATTGGCACGACGAAAAAACTGAACCGTTTCAGCCTTCGGGGTAAGAAAAAGGTGCAAGGTCAGTGGCAGCTCTACTGCTTGGTGCATAATATTGAGAAGTTAGCGAATTATGGTCATTTGGCCGCGTCATGAAGGGCTTAGAGTGGGATAAGTGGCTTTCTAAGAGTAGACGACCGTCTTCAACAAGCTTTAGCTGGGCGTTCAAGTGGCTAAATGCCGAGATTAAGATTACTCAACCAGATGACTGGCTGAGTAAGTAAATTAAGACGAGAGATGGTGGAGACGGCTCGAAATCGGTTTTTCTACAGCCTCATTAGCGCAAGAGCACTCGTTGTCCGTGCTCGAAGTTGGTGGATGTGTAGTGGTCAACTAATCCCGGACAGTAATTTAAGATTTTCCTCAGCCACAACGGGAGGCATGCCATCGTTAAACGAGTGAGGGCGCTGCTGGTAAGTCAGTCCCCTGGTCTTTGATACTTGCTTCGGCATTCTGAAATGCCCCGATAGTTACCAGTGTGCATTATGTTGCACTGACCGATTAAATCTACCCCCAGGCCAATTAGGATGCCCAGTACAAGAGAAACCGGCTTAAAAGCCGAGTTTTCCGCATAGGACGTTTGCACAACGGCCCCAGAGGTTTGCGACATGGTAGTTACCTGCAGAGGAATAACAGTACAGGTGAGTGTTGCGACTGACGAGCCGAGTCGCCAATACCTCTCAGGTTGATATGCATACCTAATCGAGCCATTTATTTAAAAACGTGAATCTCTTTATAGGCTTAAAAAATCAACTGGTTAATAGTTTATAAGTGACTATTTCGGAAGTTGGCACATCCTTAAATTTTGCACGGGATAGGGTATATTCACTTAAATTGAGACGTATCGCTTACAACTAATAGATGAACTAACTCTTTTGCCGGTGTAAGCCACCTGCGAGTAGTTGCAAGGCAAAGCACCGCGCGACTCTTTTAGGGAGTGCCACATGCATGTAGATACCGCCATCACCAGCCGCAAATCGGTGCGTCGTTATCTCGTCACCCCCGTCGAGCGCGCAACGATTATGCACATAGCAGATTGCTAGCCGCGCGCCCAGCGGTAGCAATATCCAGCCGTGGAAAGTGCATGTGGTGGCGGGGGCCGCTAAAGACCAGCTGTGCCAGCGGTTATTAGACGCCGTTGATCACGGCAAAAGCAATACACCTGAGTATCACTACTACCCGCAGAACTGGTTTGAACCCTACCTGGAGCGCCGTCGTCGCTGTGGCTTTGGTCTCTATGCAACGCTGGGCATTGGCCGCGACGATAAAGCCAAGCGCGAAGCCCAGGCGCGGAGGAATTTTCAGTTGTTTGATGCGCCCGTAGGGCTTTTCATCACGATGGATCGTCGCCTGGAAACCGGCAGTTTTATGGACTGCGGCATGTTTATCCAAAGTGTGATGCTGGCCGCCCGTGGCCAAGGGCTGCATACCTGCCCGCAGGCTGCCTTTGCTTGGTACCACTCAATTATTCGCGATGAGCTTAAGTTGGATGAAAACTCGCTACTGCTCTGCGGCATAGCCCTGGGCTACGAAGACATGCAGGCACCCGAAAACGGCTTTATTACCGAGCGAGAAAGTGCTGAGAATTTCACTACATTTCATGGTGTTTAAGCACAAAAAAGCCCAAGCAGATGCTTGAGCAAGGAGGAAAACTGGTAAAAGGCTAAGCACTACTCAAACAACTCATAGGGCAAACCGACATAGTTTTCTGAGCTAGTATCCAGACCGATAGTTGAGAAAGGGCATGGTCACCTAGGAAGACATCGCTACTATTAATTGACTTGGATGTTCTCAGCGAGTCTTCGTCATAAAGTTTGAGAAGAACTGGGTAAGCTCATCAAACCCATCGAGCGGAAGCACAAGCGAGACGTATTGATCCGGACGTACCACCACAAGCGCGCCAGCGCCACGATCAATACCACGTAGATCGAAGATATCCTGGTCGGTATCCAGCACCGGGGCATGGGCTTTCTGGTAGTCCTGAAGGCCGAGGGTGCCCTTATGTGGTTTAAGAACATCGTGCATATCGGCCCAGTCCACCTCAAGGTGCGATTGCTGGATGATGCCGTGAATATCGAAGACCGCATCAGGATCGGCCCCTTGTGGGGTGAATCGACGGATCGGCGAAGCGTCGCTAGCAAGGTAGTCCATCAGTGCGTTAAACCGCGACCCCGGGCTTCTCGGGTCGACCATGTCGGCGAAGGCGTAGAGCCGCCAGCGGCCGTCGGCGCGATGGACATGCCCGAGATGGGTCTGCCTGGCATCGCCGAGCCGGATCACCTCGGCCGAATGGAACCGCCGCCCGGGTGGGAAGCCGGTGGCCAAGTGCAGGTGGGTATCGTCACCGGTGAGCAGGTCCGGTGCGTAGTGGGTGGCAAACCCGGCGGTGAACTCACTGTTAGTGACAAACTGGCGCTGCACCTCAGCCAGGCCTTTCATGGCGGCCTGCGGGTCGTCGGCGTCTTGCGCAGCACCGATCGCCCTTGACCAGCGGGTATCCATCTCGATTAGATTCTCGGCGATGACGTGACGCTCGGCATTGTAGGTGTGTAGTAGGCTGGCTGGGCTGCGCCCCTGCAGCACCGAGATCAGCTTCCAGCCCAGGTTGAAAGTGTCCTGCATCGACACGTTCATGCCCTGGCCGGCCTTGGCGGTGTGGGTGTGGCAGGCATCGCCGGCGATAAAGACCCGTGGCGTGCGACTCTCCATCTGGTCGTCATCGACATCGTCGAACTTGTCAGTGACCCGGTGGCCGACACGGTAGACGGAGAACCAGACGGTCTCCTTCACCTCGAAGGTGTAAGGCGCCAGGACCGCCTGGGCCTTGGCCAGCACATCATCCTTGGTCAGCCAGGCATCCGGGGCGATGTTACCCATGTCGACGTAGAGCCGGACCATATAGCCGCCTTCACGCGGGATCAGCAGGATATTGCCCGCGTCGGCGGATTGAATCGTGCACTTGAAGCGGATGTCCGGGAAGTCGGTCACCGCCAGCACGTCCATCACGCCCCACGCCTTGTCTTCGCCGTGGCCTTGCGGTACACGACCGATGGAATCGCGCACGACACTGTGCGCACCGTCGCAGCCGACCACATGCTTCGCCCGAACGGTGACCTCGCCATCCGGCGTGTTGAGGATAACGGTGACTCGCTCATCGGCGGCCTCGGGGACTTCTACCTTGACCGTCTCATGACTATAGTCGACCCCCAGGCGGCTGGGAGAGTTGTGCATGTATTCCAGCAGGAAGTCGAGTAGTCGAGCCTGGTTAACAATCACGTGCGGAAACTCGGAAAGTCCGTCGCGAACGTCCTGAACACGACCGAGGCGAGTGATCCGAGCCTTGTCACCGCCGTCCGGGCCCCAGAAGTGAGTCTCGTTAATCCAGTAGGCCTCACTGGTCAACCGCTGGGCCAGGCCAAAGGCCTCGAACATCTCGACCGTACGGCAGGCGATACCATCGGCACGCCCCACTTCTAGCGGCCCCTCAGCCTTCTCCACGACGCGGGTGACAATCTCGGGGAATGTCGAAAGCTGGGCGGCCAGCAGCAGTCCGGCTGGGCCGGTACCGACGATCAAGACATCGACCTCCTCGGGAAGCGGCCCCTGCTTGGCACTGCGCCCTTCTGCCAGGGGGTGAATTCGCGGATCGCCACTGCGGTAACCGTCGAGGAAGTACTGCATCTGCTCGCTCCATCCCGTGTGTTACGGGTTTTCGTTGTTAAAAGTCCCTCAAGGGGCTGGGGCATATCTGATTTAGCAATCAGCCATCGCTATATTAATCAGTATTGTGATCAATTCAATGGCGGGCAATTAGACTTTCCTCCAAGGCCAAGCGTACTTTGCGGCAGAATTGGGTGAGCTATTACCCTATCTATGTATCGACCTTCGGATAATTGATCATTATTGTGATCATCACAATAATGACGCATATCAAGAATCAATCATCCGCATGCCTTGACCTTCTCGACTTTGATAGATACATGGTCAGGCAATTGCCCTCCCCCAGCGACAAATGACAAGAGAGTTAACAATGATAATTACCTCACACGTTTCGTGCCGCCATACCCTAAGCATAACGCTGCTTTCAGCCACTTTGCTCCTCGTTAGCACACCGCTCATGGCCAAGGAACTTCGCTTAGGTTTGATCACTCCTCCACAGCACATCTGGACGCAAACCGCTGAGCGCTTTGCCGACGAGGTTGCCGAGCGCAGCGACGGTGAATTGACTGTAGCGCTATTTCCTTCTGGTCAAATGGGTGATGAGTCAGCGATGTTTTCGCAAATGGAAACAGGCTTACTCGACATGGGCATTATGACAGCTGCATTAACTAGCCAACGCGAACCATCGGTAGTCGGTTGGTTTACGCCGTTTCAATTTAATAGTGTGGCCCAGGCGGCCGAAGTGGCCGATACCGATGCAGCCCAGCAGATGCTTAGGAATTTAGAAAACAAAGGTCTTCACGCCTTTGGCTACACATTTGCGGGCATGCGTCACATTTTGATGCGTGACGAGCAAATAGAAAGTGCAGCGGATGTTGCTGGCAAAAATATGCGCATTATCCCCTTTTCAGCGATGAACGCTTGGTGGCGAGCGGTCGACGCTCGACCAATGCCGATCAGTTTGCCGGATGTTTATCAAGGTCTACAGAACGGTATGCTAGATGGCGTGGATATCGATCTTGATGCTTTAGTGGGGTCTGGCTTTTACGAGGTCGCCGAACATCTCACGCTGACCAATCACATGGCCTTCCCTGCCGTGTCGGTAATGAGCCAGGCCACGCGCGCCTCGCTCTCTGATGATGAGCGCCAATTGATAGACGCCGCCATGGAGGATGCGCTGGCTTGGGGTATTGAGGCACAAATAGAAGCGGAAGAACGTAATCTGACCATGCTCGAAGACCGCATTAATGTGTATACGCTCGAAAGCGCTGAAGACGCTTTCAGCACGGCGAACCAAGCGTTCGCTGAGCGCTTTGGCGACCATCCGCTTATCCAAGCATTCCAGCAACAGTCTACCGAACTCCTTAACGCTGAATAAAATGCGCCGGGGCGCTTCTGCGCCCCGAACCAAAGAGGCGTACCCAAGATGCATTTTCCCCAAGATACCTGGCTAACCAAGGCGAGTCGCCAGCTAGCCGGGGTTGAACAGCTGCTCTGCAACATGCTGATAATAGCTTTTAGCGCGTTGCTTATTACCAATGTTTTCGCACGATACGTACTTAACAGCCCGCTCTTTTTTGCCAATGAGCTAGCCGTATATATTCTGATTTGGATGGCGTTTCTCGCCATCTCTATCGCCATACATAATGACCAGCACGTACGTTTGACCATGCTGATTGCGATGCTGCCTAAAACGGCTCAGCGCGCTTGCTATTGGCTTACTGAGCTGGTCTGTCTGGCGATACTTACTACTATTCTGTGGTACACCATCGCTTGGCTGTGGTCACCTTCGATCCACTACGATATAGCTATTACGCTCGATTGGCCCAAGTGGCACTTCTATCTCATCGTGCCGCTTTTCTGTGTCACATCGATTTTTCACCTCATCGCTAGGCTTTTTGATCGCTCGCGAGCGAGTTTCGCCCTAGCCAACGACGAGGAGTGACCCAATGACGCTTGCGGCTTTTATTGTGTTGATGCTGCTTGGAATGCCCATTGCCTTTGTCCTCCTGGCTTCAACACTTACCTTCGTGATCACTTCCGGCAACTACCGTTTATTTGAAAACCTACCCCAGGTTATTTTTGGCTCGCTAGAGGTATTTGATCTGCTGGCGATTCCGCTGTTTATTCTTTTAGGCGAAATAATGAATGAGGGCGGCATTACACGTCGCATTATCACCGCCACACGAGCCTGGTTTGCGTGGATTCCTCATAGCATTGCCTATGTATCCCTCACCTCGAACTTGATGCTCGCCTCTATTATGGGTTCAGCGACGGCGCAAATCGCCATTATGAGCCGGGTAATGACCCCCGAATTGGAGCGTGATGGTTACGACAAGGGGTTCGCCGCTGCGTTGACGGCAGGTGCTGGCCTGCTGGGGCCGATTATTCCGCCGTCAATGGTGTTTATTATCTATGGCGTCATTGCTCAAGTGTCGATTGGTGCCATGTTCATGGGGGGCATTCTGCCTGGGCTACTGCTGTTTATACTGATCAGCGGCTTAATCGCGATCATGGCGCGTCGCGCGCGTAAGAAAGGCAGTGTTGATCAGGAACGCACGCCTCTATGGCGTGCGACTCGTGGCGCACTGCTCACACTTAGCATTCCCATCGTCATTGTGGGTGGTATCGCGTTTGGCATAGTGACGCCTACTGAGTCTGCAGCGGCTGCGACGCTAATGGCGGTGGTGATAGGCGCCCTCTTCTTTCGAGAGCTTAAGTGGGGGCAGTTACCTGGTGTTTTGAGCCGAACAGCACGCAATACTGCCATTGTGCTATTTCTGATTGTCGCGGCAAAAGCTTTTGGCTGGGTACTGGTGTATAACCAGATACCTCAGCAGGTAGCCGGGCTAATGCAAGGCACAACCGAAAGCCCGCTGGTGTTTATGCTTCTGGTGTTCATGATGCTGATGGTAGTAGGGATGGTGCTTGATGGGATCGCCGCGCTGATCATCCTAGTGCCAATTTTGCTTCCAGTGGCACAACAAAGTTACGGTATTGATCCCGTCCATTTTGGCATCATCACCTGTATGACACTAAGCCTCGGACTATTAACGCCACCTGTTGGTGCAGGGCTCTATGTTGCCTCCGCTATCAGCAACGTTAGCTTGCCTCGCATTACAAAGTGGATCTTTCCGTTCATCCTCGCGGCCTGCCTCGTTATATTGGCGGTCATCTTTAACCCCTGGCTCGTTAACGTTTTTGTTTAAGTATAGCCATTATCTCCTGCTTACTCTTTATTGAAGAGAGGCACTGGCCAGTATCATGGCGGCCAATGCCTCTCATCCAGTGCCTATCACAGAAACTTCTGCTATGGTCACAACGTATTTTTACCCTTTATAAGACTCCACATGACCCGATCACCGCTATCTGAAGCTTTTGACTTACCTGGCAATCTTTTAAGACGCTGCCACCAAATTAGCGTGGCTATTTTTTTGCGCAAGTGCGAAGCGTTCAACCTTACCCAACTGCAATATATAATTCTTTCTGCACTTGAAGAGATGGGAGCCAGTGACCAAATCACCTTAGGCGGCTATACGGCGTTAGATCGCAATACCATCGCGGTCGTGGTTCGAAAATTAGAGGAGCGCGGACTCATTACCCGGCACCGCAACCCTGAAGATCGTCGTTCGATGGTGGTGAAGCTCACCAAGGAAGGAAAGGCGTTACGAGAAGCCGTAGAACCTGCCGTTGAAGAAGTTCAAAGTGACATCCTGGCGCCGCTTAACGCCGAAGAGCAACAGATATTGCTTTCTCTGCTGCAAAAGATCGCTAACGATAATAACCATTTAAGCCGTGTTCCAGTGCGCTTAAACGAAAGATAGTACTGTTATCTGTAGCGGAACCTACGCCTCCCATGACTTCCGCTTTGTTTATTCGGCTTGGCACTTGGTTATTAAGAAGCTCCCGAGAATGTCTTTATTACCGGACGTGAAAGCGTGAAGAACTTTACAACTTTTCATGACATTTAAGCAAAAAAGCCCAAGCAGATGCTTGGGCAATGAGGAAAACTGGAAAAAAGCTAAGCGCTACTCAAGCGACTCATAGGGCAGGCCCACATAGTTTTCTGCAATGGTGGTTAGCCCCGCTTTAGAGCTAGTCACGTAATCCAACTCGGCCAGCTGCATGCGGCTGTTGAAATCCTCTTCATCTGAGAAGTTATGCAGCATGGAGGTCATCCACCAGGAGAAACGCTCGGCTTTCCAGATGCGTTTCAGGCACGTTTGCGAGTAGCGCTCGATCAGATCTGTACGGCCTTCTTGGTAGACCTTCATCATTAACCGGTAAAGCGTATTGACATCGCTGGCAGCCAAGTTAAGCCCTTTGGCACCAGTGGGCGGCACGATATGCGCCGCATCGCCGACCAGAAACAGCCGCCCGTACTGCATGGGTTCAACCACATAGCTTCGCAGCGGCGCGATGCTCTTCTCAATCGAAGGCCCAGTCACCAGCTTTGCGGCAACGTCGTCAGGCAGGCGGTGCTTCAGCTCTTGCCAAAACCGCTCATCTGACCAGTTTTCAACTTTTTCATCTAACGGCACTTGCAGGTAGTAACGGCTGCGGGTGGCGGAGCGCATGCTACACAGACTAAAGCCGCGCTCATGGCGCGCGTAGATCAGCTCATCAGAGACCGGGGGCGTGTCCGAGAGAACCCCCAGCCAGCCAAACGGATAGACCTTTTCAAACTCTTTAATACGCTCTTGAGGAATCGATTGGCGGGATACACCATGGTAGCCATCACAACCGGCAATGTAATCGCAATCGAGCCTGACCGTTTCGCCGTTGTGCTCAAAGGTGAGATAGGGGCTGTCACTCTCCAGATCGTGGGGCTGAACGTTTTCTGCTTCATAAAGTGTTGTTGCACCGTTAGCTTCACGAGCCTCCATTAAATCCCGCGTTACCTCGGTTTGACCGTAAATCATGACTTTACTGCCACCGGTCAGCTCATCCAGAGCGACACGCACGCGGCGGTTGTCGAAGGCAAGCTCAAAACCATCATGGGGTAAGCCTTCTTCCTCCATCCGCTGTTCAACACCCGCTTCGCGCAGTAGGTCCACCATGCCCTGCTCAAGCACACCGGCGCGAATACGGCTTAATACATACTCTCCGCTACGCCGCTCAACAATCACGTTATCAATGCCTTGGCGATGCAGTAGCTGGCCCAGCAATAGGCCAGAGGGGCCTGCGCCAATTATCGCGACCTGGGTTTTCATAGGGGCCTCATCGTTGTCATTATATAAATGCTTATGACTTGTATTTTTCAATGAAACGATGCGCATAATAAGGCATGAATGGAACAGTTAATTGGACTTTCCAAGCGTTATGGCACGACATTAGTCGCATGAGGAGCAGCGCGTGAAAACAGCAACGACAACCCATGTTCCCGTGTTCAAGCTATACGGTGAAACCCAGCACTGGCCGACGCCGGACTTATTACACTGTGAGTCAATTCCCGAACGCAGCCGTCTGCATGATTGGCGCATTCGCCCTCACCGGCATGTTGATTTAGTGCATATTCTATTTATCAGCCACGGCAGCCTTGAACTAGAGCTTGAAGGGGCTAAACAACGCCTTGAAGGCGCGGTAACCATTATTGTGCCCGCGATGGCCATCCATGGTTTTCATTTTTCTCCCGATATCGGCGGTCACATTATTACCCTGGCGAAGCCGTTGGCCGATCACCTTAACGAGCTAATGGGTGAAAGCAGTGCGCTACGCAAAGCCGATTTTCTACGCCTTAATCAGCCCGCTAACACCCAGCGCATTGCAACGTTAATCGACCAAATTGACCAGGAGTACCGCCAGCCCGCTCCTGGACGAAACCGGCTGCTTGAAGCGCTGGTACAGGCGTTAGTTGTCGAGTTATCGCGTCTTACCGATTATCCTGACAGGCCTGCAAAGCGCCATGGCCCCCGCCAGTACGATAAGGGGCGCATGCATCTTGAGAACTTCCAAGCGCTGATCGAAGCTCATTACCGTGAACAGCCAAGCATTGAACAGTTAGCCGAGCAGATAGGTGTGAGCAGCGCACACTTGAACCTGCTCTGCCGCCAACTCGCCGGGCACAGCGCTCTGCAATTACTGCATGAGCGCCTAATGCTAGAAGCCAAGCGCCAGCTCACCTATACCAATATGACCATTGGCGAGGTCTCCGACAGCTTAGGCTTCTCAGAACCGGCTTACTTCACGCGCTTTTTTAAGCGCAATACCGCCCTTTCACCAAGGGATTTTCGGCTGCGGCAGCACGCTCAGTCATAAAGGGCACTATATCTGGGCGGCGGCCAGGTCTGTATTCAAAGCGATAGTGTTGGGAGAAAGGCCACCCTCTAAAATGATTTTCCAATTATGAATAAATCATTTGAGTTCTGAACATCGTAAAACATGCTCCCAATTTTCCCCTTAGATTACGTTTTCACTATATTTCAAGCAAAAAACTAAACCAAGGGAAGGGCAGACCTATTTTTAGAGAAATATTTATAAGCTATGCAAAAGCCTAAAACTGTTAAGCCTATAATGTCGGTGTAGAAGCCACCGGAGAAAAGATCCGCTGGAATAAGCAGGAATAACCCTCCAAATAGTAATAAGCAGCGATACCATGTGCTCACTATACCGTGCATATAACCAACGATTCCCGCCGTAACCATGTATATGCCTAATATTGCCGTTCCTAACGCCAAAACTACCTCTATAAGGCTCCCTTCTAATATAAGAGATGGGGCAAATAGAAATAGAAACGGTACGACATAGGCTGGCCAGGCCAGGCGCATTGCAGCAATACTCGTACTCCACGCTCCAGCACCAGCAATGTTAGCGGCCGCGAATGAAGCGAGGGCCACAGGTGGAGTCACCATAGAAAGAAGACCGAAGTAAAAGACGAAAAGGTGTGCCGAAATCACAGGTATACCGACCTCAACAAGTGCTGGCGCCACTAGCGTTGCGAGTAAGATATATACCCCTACAGTGGGCATTCCCATACCTAGCACAATACTAATTAGCGCGGTAATGAGAGCTAGCAGGAAAACATTCTCTCCACTTGCGTTGATAATATGAAGCGTGAGATTAAAGGCGAGGCCTGAAATATTGAGTACACCAATGATTAAACCAGCTGCAGCACAAACAATAACGAGCCCACACGCGGCTCCCCCTGCTGAAGACACAACCGGCCAAATATCACTAAGCGCAATGCGGCGTCCACGATACCCAAAAATTAAGCTTACAATTAACAGGGTGAGCACCGCCAAAACGGCCGCTCGTTCGGGGCGCATATTTAAAGCAAACAGTGCATAAAAGAGGATTAAAAAAGGAATTAGAAAATGCCAGCCTTGTTTTAACGAATGCCAGCCTGAGGGGATCTGGGAGGCTTCGACCGAGCGAATATTGCGCTTGGCGGCATAAAGATCAACGTTGATAAAAATGGCAAGGTAGTACAGCAGTGCAGAAGGCAGCGCTGCCATCATGACCGTTGAGTAGTCGACACCTATGAAGTCTGCCATGATAAATGCAGCCGCCCCCATTACAGGAGGTACTAGTTGGCCACCTGTAGAAGCCACTGCCTCTACCGAGGCTGCATAAGAAGGGGTGAAGCCTGCCCTTTTCATCATTGGGATCGTAACAACGCCAGTGCCAACCACGTTACCCACGGCACTGCCCGATATTGAGCCGAAGAGCCCCGAGGCGGTGACGGCAACTTTGGCTGGCCCCCCTCGAAATCGCCCCATGCCCGCTAAAGCGATGTCATTGAAAAAATCAGCTGCCCCGCAACGCGCCAGCAGCTGGCCGAACAGCAAAAATGGAATGACGATTAGCACTGCGACTTTTAGAGCAGTACCAAGCATCCCATTTGCATCGATCGCGAGATAGACCACCAGCTCCGATAACGTTGTCTCTCTGCTCTGAAGTTCTCCTGGGACAAGATGTCCAAATAGCCCGTAGGCTAGAAATATCAGAACAACCGATAGGATGCCAATACCGGCAGAGCTTGGCAGGTTAAATATAAGTGCGCTGAACAGGACTACGCTAGTCGCAATAAGCCAGCCCGGAAGATAGGGAGCCTCCATCGATATCATTGGATAGTAGAGGGAGACATACAGCCCAACACAAAATGTTAAAGCCGCACAGACAAAATCGGTTATTTTAAGAAGTCTTTTTTGAGAGTGCTCCGCCATGATCAAAAAACCAGCAGAGAGAGCAAGTGTTAGAACTAAGGCCAAGAGCTGTACATCGTAAACTGAAATGTTCAGCAGTTGATGCATGTTGCCGGCATAAGCGACCGGCAGCAGTACCATTAGTCCTCCTGCGAGCATCTTCAACTGCTTGATCACACTAGTAGACATGTCAGGAACCATGGTGTCATCTTTGGACTCTAGCATGACGTTACTCCATCATCCCTACTTCATTATAAAAGCTAATCGCACCTGGGTGATAGCTTAACCCATTGAATTCAGGCGCCATTCTTTCAGGATCAAATTCCGCAAAGGTTCTGAGAATTCCACGCACTTTTTCAGGATTATCATGTAAAAGCTTCACAATTTCATAAACAGTTTCTTCAGGAACATGTGTTCCCGCCGTTAGCACGTAGTCGTAACCCATCATTGGAGTAGGCTCATCCACGCCTACACTGTCACTGCCCGGTTCGACCGTCTGAATATAAGAGGTGGGTACGAATTCCTGCATCGCTGCTTCGGCCTCGGGTGTATCGTTGACCGCAAGCCAGCGGATGCCTAGGGAAGCATCTGCCTCGCGTGTTTTACCCCCTTGTAATGCGAAGAAAGCTACATCTACGTTGCCCGTAATAAAGTCATCGACGCCATTTGGCACAGAAGGAACCATGTGCGCTTCCATATCATCAATAGACAGCCCCCCAGCAGCGAGAATGCCATCGACCTGAAATTTTAAGGTCGGCTGAGCTGTGTACCCATAGGTGATACTCGTGCCTTCAATATCGGAGACTTTGTAATAATCTGAATCTTCACGCACCATGAAGCCATAAGCTGAGGAGCTCAGCGAGGCAACAACTCGAAGGTTTTCCAGGGGCCTACCCTCGAATGGCTCCTGTCCCTGTACAGCAGCCGAAATATCGGGACTTGGTATTAATTGCAGGTCTAGACGCCCTGTATCAATCATTGGCATCGACTGTCCCGTTCCGCCATAGGCCTGAACACGCACATCTATACCCGCTTCATCAGATAGAAACTTCGCCATACCGGCATTGACGGCGTAGTTTTGTGAGCCTTGAGTTCCTGCGCCAATACCAAGCGACTGTGCGTTTGCACCGTTAGCCATAAAGAGTGTTGTACCGAGGAAAATTGCGCCCAGCATTGTTTTTTTCATGGTAATACTCCGTTGTTAATTTTATTTTTATCGATGATAAATAGCTTGTTTTTGTTGGGGTCAATCGCTTCCGTGCTTATATTCCACTATATCCAGCACGTGCCACCCAATAATCCCACGCACGTGCTAATGGCATAGGACTTAGGAGCATGGCGCTGGTTTTTTCTATCTCTCCGTCGGTCAAGTAGCTCAGTTCTCCGATCTGTAACGTGTCATGAATGAGCTTGGCATTATCCTTCAATCCTATAGAGACCATGCAAACCGCCTTAAGATTGTCAGCAGCACAGACACACCCATGCCCACGCAATAGAGCAACACGGCTTTCACCAAGTACCTTAGAAAGCGAGTGGCCCATCTCCATTGAATCTACAAGCATATTGGTATCGCCGAATTCGTCTTGGCTGTCCCAAGTTTCTATTGTTGAGCCTATTACGGCTGACATATGAAAGATCGGACGCAATGAAATGGCGTTCATGGTAAACGGCAGGATTGAGCGCGCATGATGATGCGTGACCGCGTTCACGTCGGGTCGATCCTTATAAATTGCGCCATGAATATGTCGCTCAGCATAAGGCCGACGATGGTCACTGCCGACCAACTCGCCATCCAACGTAAACTCCATGATATCGCCACGGGTCACTACCTCGGGACTGCGCGAGCGCGATAAGAAATAGCGATCAGGGTTCAGTGGGTTTCGTACGCTCACATGCCCAAAGTCATCTATTACGTCTTCACGAGCAAGAATGCGATTGGCAATGACTAGGTTGGTAATTGTCGTCTCAAGGATATCGTGCTCGAAACGTACGCTCATATTTTCAGACATTTGTTGGCTACTCCGCCGGAAGGGATTGGGAATGACTTCCTTCAGACTAGTTGTGTATTGTCACTTGAACTAATATATATTTATATGCTTCTTTATACTCTTAAAGGTATAGATTACTATGCGATCCTTTGTCTCCCAGCTCTCCATTCATAAGCTCGAGGTCTTTTGCATGGTCGCCGAGCTGAAGAGCATTTCTCGTGCTGCAGAGCGCCTTAACATTGCTCAGCCTGTCGTCTCAGCACATCTTAAATCGCTTGCGGACAAATTAGGGGTATCACTAACTGAACGAAGTGGACGTCGAATAGCATTAACCGAAGAAGGGGAACGTGTTTATCAATGGGCTCACGATGTTGTCATTCGCACTCATGAGCTTGAACGTGAAATAGCTGATACTCAGCGTGGACTGGCAGGGAAGGCTAAGGTGGGTGCTTCGATGACTCTGGGCTCTTACGTTCTGCCTAGTATTATCGCATCGATAAGGCAGCGTTATCCCCAAGGGGAAATATCAGTACAAGTAACTACCCCAATATTAGCGACGGATGCGGTGCTGCAAGGTGAATGCGACTTTGCTTTTACTATTCTAGACCCACGTCATGAAATCGCAGGTTTGGAAGTGCAGCGTGTGCGGGATGAGCAGTTAATCCTCGTTGCTTCTAATAATTCGGGGCCCAAGACAAAAAGCGTATCGCTTGAGGAGCTTGCTGAACTGCCTTTCGTCACTGCTCAGTTACGCACTCCTCGTCGCGAGATCGAGGAGCACTTGTTAATGGAATTTGGCGTGTCGCGCAACCAAATTGTAATGGAATTTGGACATGCCGAAGCAATTAAACAGGCAGTACGCGCCGGTGCAGGGGTTGCCTTCTTGTTCCAATCTTCGGTCAACGACGAACTTGCCTCGGGACTACTAAGAAGGCTCGATACATCAGGTATGGAATTACGTGTTCCGGTTTATCTGGTGCGTAGGAAACACAAGAAATTGGCCAAATTCCAGTCCATGATGCTGGATGAAATAACCCAAGCGCTAAGCAATTAGCCTGGCGATCTCATCGCATTTTCCATCGAAGGTGCGTACCCCTTAGCGGCCTCAATCTCAACTACCGCTACACCGCCACTATCAAACACATCCAGAGCATCAATCATAGCTTTTTTCACTTCATCAGGTGAGCTTAACAGACCATAACTTACCGCCCCGAAGCCTTGAGCTATGGAACTGACATCAATATCTGGCCCGTTCATAACGATGCCAACATGCTTGTTTTCGACTGGGCGATTCCGCTCTCTAGCAACCGACTCCTGGTGTACTTCATCGTTGTAGAATGAATGGTTATTCACGACGACAATCAGCAAGGGGATGCTCTGGTTTACCGCAGTCCAAATAGCTGAAGCATTCATCAGAAAGTCTCCATCGCCCAGTACTGCCAGCGCGAGGAGCTTAGACTTCTCGTCACGTAGCGCTAAGGCTGCACCCACCGCCATACCGGGGCCAGATCCTATGCCGCCGCCTCCATCATAGCCCAGCGAGCCATAAGGATTGTCCACGGGCCAATCCGCACCTGTCCAACTGAGCGGGGCGCGGATTAGGCATGCAGAGCGCTTACCAAGAGCGCTGCGCACTATTGCCGCTATAACTTGCGGAGTCATCGGTCCGTTCGCGATTTCTGCTGGTATGGGAAGCACAGGAACTGGATCTGGATCTCTTGCCTCTAGTGCTTCTACTAGTGCGGCTACTACTTGGTCAGGCTCATTAAGGAAGGCTACATCGGCCGGAGCGGGCGCCCCTCCATCCTTCACCCAGCCGCGATGGTTATGAACATCCAGCGTCGCTGAGATGATTTTCGCTGGAACCGGACGATCTCCAAAAACTGAACGCAGTGTGCCTCCGAAGTCCAGCCAGTCGAAATTGACTATAACGTCAGCTTCGGCGATGGCGGTTTTAGCTTGAGTGTCTGGAAAGTAACCTGCGCGTCCTACATTCGCGACATGAGTGCTGGGAAATGTCGCGCCGGTCTTAAAGTCAGTTACTACCTGCGCTCCCAGGCGCTCTATTAACGCAATTCGCAGCTTCCAGTCAGTTGCAGAGCGCGACATGCGGCCCATAAGAACGACAACTTTATCTGCACCTGACAACAGCTTAGCTGCTGCCTTTACTAAGTCGGGCGCGGGCGCGCCAGCCCTTGGGGCTCCTCGGCGGGCTATATCTATGTCAGGTAGCGGAGCATATAGAGTCTTCTCTTGAAGTGCTGAATCGATATTTATATATACTGGTCCGCGTGGCGCGGTTCCCGCACGAGAAACCCCTTCGACTAACGCGTGAAGAGTGGCAGTGACACCGCCAGGTTGATCGTCCCACTTTACAAAGTCTCGAATCAGTGAGCCTTGGTCTTGGGAGGTATGGATCCAGTCTATCCAGGAGCGTCTATGTGTGGCATCAACCGGTCCTGTAGCTCCAAGAACCAACATTGGCACCCGGTCGCACCATGCGTTATAAATACCCATAGAACCATGCATCAAACCTACATTAGAATGTAGTGCAACGCCCATGGCGCGCCCAGTTACTTTGGCATAGCCATGTGCAATGGCCACTGCCGCCTCTTCATGTACGCATAGCAACAGTTGAGGGTCATTGTGGGTGAAGTTCACTAAACTATCGTGAAGTCCTCGATAACTCGCTCCGGGGTTGAGAGCGATATAACGAAGGTCCAGTTCATTTAATGTTGTGGCGATCGCATCCGAGCCCCAGCAGGGTGTATTGTTTTGGGTCTTATGGCTCATGATTTCCTCTCAAGACAGCATGATGTTAATAGTTTTTGATTCGGTGTAGCTAAGCAGCTCTTCACGACCTTCCTCGCGGCCCACGCCGCTTGACTTCATCCCGCCAAAAGGTACGCCCAGGAAGTGCATGCTCGAGCCGTTGATCCATATATGCCCCGACCGGATCTGCTTTGCCATCTTTAGTGCTGCGTTAATGTCATGCGTCCAAACGGCAGCGGTTAAGCCATATTCTGTGCTATTTGCCATAGCTACTGCTTCATCAAAGTCTTTCCAGCGGCCAATCGCCATAACAGGCCCAAAGACTTCTTGTTGCCATAAGCGCATGTCGGGTGTCACATCACCGTAGACTGTTGGCGCTACCCAGAACCCCTTAAGGAACTGTTCTCCTTCGGGACGCGCGCCCCCTAGCATTCGACGCGCGCCATCAGCATCGGCATTGTCGCAATGAGCCAGGATACGCTGCATGTGCAGTTCAGAATTGACCGGCCCTACATCGGTTGCGTCACTCAAGGGATCACCAATTCGCAACGCGGCGACACGCTCTACCACCGCGTTAAGCACGTGATCGTAGATATCTTCATGCACTAGCAAACGACTGAGCGAGCCACAGGATTGGCCTTGCCATGAAAAGTTCATCCCAAATACGGCGGCGTCAGCGATCTTTTCAGGTTCGCAATCGGGGAACACAATCATCGGATTCTTGCCGCCCAGTTCCAGCGTTATGTGCTTGACCCCGACTTCGGCCGCCGACTTTTGGATAGCCCGTCCGGTCTCGGGCGAACCGATGAAAGCGATCCGCTTGATCCCTGGATGTCGAACGATTGCGTTACCAACAACGGCACCTTCACCGGTTATGATATTAAACACACCCGGAGGTAAGGTATCGCGAGCGATCTCGGCGAGTACCATCGACGATAGTGGAGATGTCTCAGGGGGCTTTACGATCACGGCATTACCTGCCGCCAGCGCCGCGGCGGTACGTGCGACGGCAAACATGATAGGGTGGTTAAAAGGTGCAATTCGCGCCACTACCCCATAGGGTTCATGCAGCGTCAGGTGTAGATTCTGAGATGTCGCCGGAATTGTGTCGCCCCGCAGATCGGGGCCAAGTCCGGCGTAGTAGCGCAGACTCTCCACGGCTGTTGGCACGTCGATCAGTCGCATTGGCCGAATCGTGTTTCCAGTATCGCTGACTTCGATTCGCAGTATTTCATCCGCACGGGCAGCAATAGCGTCAGCGAATCGATTCATAGCTGCGGCCCGTTCCATCGGTGTTAACGCCGCCCAGGCAGGCCAAGCTTTTTCTGCAGCTTGTACCGCTCGATCAACATCTTCTGACGAACCTGCTGGTACACGACCAATGGGCTCTTCCGTTGCGGGATTTATAGATGTAGACCATTCGCCAGTGACGCTTTCAACCAGTTCACCTCCGATTAGCATTCGCTCTGCTTCGCAAACACGTTCCATTTTGTTCTCCTTATTCTGATCTCAAGAAGTAAACAGTAATGAAGGCATCGGCAGCCATCGGTCAAATATATATACGATGCGATATCTATAGCTAATTAGGTATATGTGGATTCTTTATATCCATGTGAACTCTAAAAAAATTCTTCAGCATCGTGAGGGTACAAAGATATTCATAAGGGGTCAGAAAGCTTCGGACTGATATCCCGTCAACCGTCTCATTATTTTGTACTTAGAATGAAGGCCAATTATCAAAAAGTATAATTGCAATACTACAAAGCAATCACAACACTAATGATCACAATGCTGATCAATATTAATAATATTTCTGATGAGGAATCGCCATGCAGTTTCATCTCAACGGCTTTCAGACAGGCGACCCAAAGCGCTATATCTCTGACAAGGCAATTGCCAATTCAGACCAATTACCCCAAGAGGTGGATGTACTTATCGTCGGCTGCAGCCCAGCAGGTTTAACACTTGCTGCCCGGCTGTCACGCTTTCCTGAAATCCGTACATGTATCGTTGAGCAGAAAGACGGGCCCATCAATGGCATGGCTTTTTTCATTCATCACTGAGTAAAAGCGATAATATAACCGGAACTCCGCTCTCCGATGCAAACGTACTACCAGGTAACCTGCTCCGGCGCTGCCACCAGATCAGTGTTGCAATATTTCTGCGCAAGTGCGAGGCAAGCAACCTGACTCAATTGCAGTACATTATACTTTGTGCGCTCGAGGAAATGGGTTCGGTCGACCAGATCACTCTGGGCGGTTACACCGCCTAAGATCGCAATACTATAGTTGTGGTGGTTAGAAAGCTGGAAGAGCGAAGCCTTGTGAATCGACGCCGAAAACCAGAGGATCGGCGATCAATGTTTGTCAGTCTCACCGAGCAGGGCGAGCAACTTCGCATCGACTCTGAATCGGCAGTTGCCGAGGTGCAGAAGGAGATTCTTGCCCCATTGAACGAGAACGAACAAGAAGTGCTTTGCTCATTGCTGAAGCGTATTGCTGACAGCAACAACCACTTGAGTCGTGTACCTATACGTCTTTGAGGCTTACTCAGGTTACCAGCCAATCAAGATCAGTAGTTTGCTTAAAAGCCCATGGCCGTAGAACTGAGCTGAGTGCAACAACTTAATATTTCTGTAAAGTGTTTGATTTATGACCTATTCATAATTCGATAACGGAGAACGCCCCATCATACAGGTCAGCCTTTAGCAGGAGATCAGCCTCCGACAAATAGCTAATTTGATGCCTGTTCTCCGTCCACTATCAACCTCGAAGCACGTCTCAATCAAATTCAATTTGGTAACTATTGTGCTCATCGTTTCTACGGCCAATATGTATAATATGCAAAAGGAGCAGCACAAATGCGTAGACCCTTTTGGCGTCTTTTTAAAAAATATCCAAAATAAGGGCAACTAGGCGTTTAGATAGGGTAGTGGCGCGGCCCTAGCTGCATCGTCATCCAACGCAGCTCGGTAAACTCCTCAATACCCGCTTTGCCACCAAAGCGCCCGTAGCCGCTAGATTTGACGCCGCCGAAAGGCATTTGAGGCTCATCGTGGACTGTCGGGGCATTGATATGACAAATGCCCGTCTGCAAGCGCCCTGCCACTTTCATGGCGCGTGCGCTATCGCGGCTAAACACCGCCGATGAGAGTCCGTACTCGCTATCGTTGGCGATGCGCACTGCCTCCTCTTCGCCGTTAACGCGAATCACCGCCACGATAGGACCAAACGACTCTTCGCTATACAGCCGCATATCACTGGTGACACCATCGATGACCGTGGCCTGCATCACCACCCCTTGCGCTTTTCCGCCAGAGGCTAAGTGCGCGCCTTGCGTCACGGCATCATCAATCAGGCTATTTAGTTTCTCACCTGACTGCGCGTTAATTAACGTGCCCAGGGTGTTGCTCTCATCACGCGGGTCGCCTGCTTTTAACACCCGAGCGCGCTCAGCAAACTTCTCCACGAAAGCATCTGCCACCTGGTTATCAACAATGACACGTTCGGTGGACATGCAGATCTGGCCTTGGTTAAAGAACGCGCCAAAAATCGCTGCGTCCACGGCGGCATCGATATCCGCATCATCCAATACCACAAACGGTGCCTTGCCACCCAACTCAAGCAACGCGGGCTTCAACTGTTTGGCCGCTTGCTCGGCAATGATTTTGCCTACACCAGTGGAGCCAGTGAAGTTAATCCGGCGTACCGCAGGGTGGGCAATCAACGCGCTTACGACATCAGCGGCGTTATCCGGTGCATTGGTAATCACATTGACGATACCGTCGCCAAATCCCGCTTCCTGCAACACTTCACCAATCAAGTGATGCGTCGCCGGGCACTGCTCGGAAGCTTTCAAAATAACGGTGTTGCCGCAGGCCAAGGGCGTAGCGATGGCTCGAGTACCTAAAATAATCGGCGCGTTCCAGGGTGCGATGCCAACCACAACACCACAGGGAACACGCACGCCCATCGCCATACTGTCAGGTACGTTCGAGGGGATGATATCGCCCTGGATTTGCGTCGTTAACGCTGCAGCTTCACGCAATACATCGGCGGCCACCTTGACGTTAAACCCCGCCCAACCCGGCGTGGCCCCAGTCTCATCAATCATACGATCAATAAAATCGCCCTGACGCGCTTCCATCAGCTCAGCCGCTTTTAGCAATTTGGCGCGCCGTTCGCCTGGGCCTGTTTGCGACCATTTATCAAACGCCCGGCCTGCCGCGTCGGCAGCCGCATTTGCATCACCTACGCTTGCTGCTGCCGCCGTGGTGACAACCTCGCCACTCAACGGACTCGCTCGGGTAAAAGAGGCTTCGTGCTCAGCGGCTTTTGCTTCACCCGCGGACAATAGCTGAATAGTGACCATGGCATTAACTCCTTGTAATAAAACCAGCCTAGAGCAGAAACAGCGTGCTCAAAATCGGGAAAGCGATTAGCAGTGCCAGGCGTATTAAGTCAGACACCACAAAGGGCGCGACGCCTTTAAAAATCTCACCTAGCCCGACATGCGGCGCCATCGCTTTAATCACAAACACGTTCATCCCCACTGGAGGGGTCATCAGCCCCAGCTCTACCGTCAAAACAGTCAGAATACCGAACCATACAGGGTCAATGCCCATCGCCTGAATGATCGGGTAAACCACCGGCACGGTGATTACTAGCATGGCGATGGAGTCCATAAACATGCCCAGCACAAAGTAGAGCGCCAGGATGCACAGCACCACAACGAGCGGTGTGAGATCCATGCCGTAGAGCATGTCAGTAATCGAAAACGAAATACGCGATACCGAGATGAAGTAACCCAGCGTTTCAGCCCCTACCAGCATAAAGAACACCACCGCAGAGAGCGCCAGCGTTTCCTGTACGCTGCGCCACAGCTGGGCACTGCGCATGCCTTTTACGAGGGCATAAATCAAAGTAGCAAATGCCCCGACGCTGGCCCCTTCGGTGGGGGTAAAAGCACCAAAATAGATACCTAAAATCATCACCAGGAAAACGCCAAAGAACGGTATTAAGCCAGTGAGCGACACCAGCTTCTCTTTCCAGGGCGTTGGCTTTCCTGCCACCGCTAAAGAGGGGCGCAACCGCATGACAACGGAGATCGTCAACGCGTACATCACCAAGCCCATCAGGCCCGGAATCAACCCCGCCATAAACATATCGCCCACCGACTGCTCGGTAAGAATGGCATAGATCAAGAGCGCAATACTGGGTGGAATCATAATGCCCAGCGTGCCGCCTGCGGCAAGTGCCCCGGTGGCCAAACCACGGTGATAGCCATAGCGCTCCATCTCCGGCAGCGCTACCCGGGTCATGGTGCTCGCCGTCGCTAATGAAGAGCCAGAAATAGCGGAAAAGATGCCACAAGAGCCGATGGCCGCAATCGCCAAGCCACCCTTCCAGCCACCGCAAATGGTGCGCGTTGAATCAAACAGCTTACCGGCCATACCGGAGTGAGCAGCCAAAACGCCCATCAAAATGAACATAGGTACGGCGCTGAAACTGTAGTTGGAAAGCACCTCTACGGGTACCGTTTTAAGCTGTGCAATCGCCGCATCCCAACTGACGACTTGGGCAAACCCCACCACGCCTACAATGAGCATGGTTAACGCTACCGGGACGCGCAGAATCATCAGTATTAGCAAACACCCAAGACCAATAGCGCCGATCGCTTCACTCCCCATGAGCAGCCTCCTCGCCCTTGCCATAAAGAATGCCTAGCAAGGCATGGATAAAGCTGCGTAACCCCAGTAGTAAACTGAGCACGGCTGCCAGCTGATAAATGGGCCCCATGGGCAGTCGCAGATCCTGGGTGGTAGTGCCATGCCGGGCAGCCGCCGCTGCTGAGTCCCATAAACCTACAAATAAAATTAATCCCAGCGCCATAAAGCCAAGAAAATAGAGACCTTGTAAGCGGTTTTTAATGGTTTGGGGCAAGCGATGTGAAAAGGCTTCTACCACCACTTGGCTCTTCTCAACGTTCGCGGACATTGCCGCTAGTAAAGCAAACAGCATTAAATAGCTAACTAACTCCACGCTCCCTGACACGCGTAACGAAATAGCGCCTTCCGTCACGCGGGCAAGGTAGCGAGTACTTACATCGGCGATAGTGACTGCCAGTAAGCCAATCAGCGCTATTCCGGCAATCAAACGACAAATAAGGGCCAGCCAATGGCTGGCCCTGTTGAGAATATGCTGAAAGTGGAGAGTCGACTGCATAACACCTTATCCCTGTTGGGTACCACAAGACTCGCTCGCTGCTAGTGCAGCTTCATACACCTCACGGGCTTGGCTCAAACCGCGCTCTTCTAACTGCGTTAAGTAGTTTTCAATACCGGTTTGCAGCGGCTCCTGCCAGTCTGGGTGCTCAAGCGGGTTTTCGATTTCACGGATGGTGTGGCCCGCATCAACCGCTTCCTGCTTGCCTTCCACATCTAGACGGTCAAACACTTCACCGGCCTTTTCAGCCCACTTCATGCCTGAATTATTGTCGATGACCGCCTGCTGCTCGGGAGATAAGCCTTCATAAGCGCGTTGATTCATGGTGGCGACAAAGATCAGCGTATAGAACGGTACTTCGGTGTGATAACTGACTAACTCATTAACGCGAAAACCTTTTAAGCCTTCCCAGGGGAAGCTTAGGCCATCAATAACGCCGCGCTGCATGGAGGTATAGATATCTGGTGCTGGCATACCCACTGGGCTTGCACCCATGTTTTCGAGCATTTCACCCGCGACAGCAGTGGGGCGGCGAATACGTAGCCCTTGCAGGTCAGCAGGCGTTTGCACATCAGTATCGATGGTGTGAATGCCGCCAGGGCCCGTGGTAAACATAAATAGCGGGCGGGTATCTTCGTATTCGCTATCCAAATGACCGTCGTCGTAAAGCGTTTGCAGTACACACGCCCCTTGCGTTGCCGTACTCGCTACCCCAGGCAGCTCAACAATCTGTGACAGCGGGAAGCGGCCAGCGGTGTAGCCCTGTGCCGTGGCACCAATATCGGCAATACCGTTGGCGGCGGCTTCATAAATGGAATCCGGTTTGGCTAAGGTACCGGCGGGAAACATTTGGATCGATAGCTCGCCGCCGGACTCTTCGGCCACGGTATCAGCCCAGGCCTGCAGAACATCTTCATTAACGCCGGAGGGGCCAGGCCAAAAGTGCGCCATACGCAGGGTGGTTTCCGCTTGAACCGAACTGATGCCAAAACCCGCAATAGCGGTCGCCAACAGGCACCGGGATAGGGTTATTTTCATGGGGTACTCCAGGACTTTTGTTAGATTATTATAAGTTCGCATAACGAATACTAGTTCGTTCTAAAAGGCCAGATTAGTCCACTCTAACGCCTAGAGCTAATCGACATTGGTCTATGGTGAAACGCCTTCTGATCACGTTTACCTCAAACCCACGCCGATGTCCCCAGTGTTACGACTCCGCAGTGCATTCAGTAAGGCACATTGGCAGCATAAAATTGGACTTTTCCAACATCCACCCCCGACCATGGTCTTAACTCAATATCGAGTAGGGTGAGGCGTTACCGCCTCATCCCTCTCACAGAACCGTACATACGGGCCACGTATACGGCTCATGCCATTAACTTACCCCGAACTCGGGGACAGTGATGCCTGTTTTGATCTTAGTTAAGTCCATCAACTTCAGATCGTCATGCAAGTAGGCATTGGGTATCGCCAGGTGGGCCAGCGGGGACGCCGCGTTACGCCAGCTTTGCATCTTGATGTACTTAAACGGCGGGCGGTAGCCCAACTGTTTCAGCCTTCGATGCAGCCGACTCGGCTTCTT
>NZ_JBNNIW010000026.1:0-59369 GCF_050269715.1 Halomonas sp. NPDC076908
CATAACCTTAACTTCTCGAACCGCCCGGTGCGGACCCGCATGCCGGGTGGTGTGGCAGGGGACCGGTCAGCCATGCTGACCGCCCCTATGCCGATACTCGCACTTGATCAGCGTGCCTTCTGCCCAACTACCTTGGCGGGTGTGCTCAGTACCAGCAATGCGCCTAGCAGGAACAATCCTGATGCGGTCCACATAGCAATAGGTAAGCTTGCGCCATCGACGATACGCCCACCCATCATGGCACCTAGACCAATCGACATATTAAACGTAAACGCCATCAACGCCGTGGCGGCTTCCGTATTGGGTGCGGTGCGCAAAATCCAGGTTTGAATGCTGACCGACACACTACCAAACACCGCTCCCCACACCATGAGTAGTAGCACGCCACTGCTTGGCTGAACACCCAGCAGCGGGAAAACAGCGACAACGATCAGCAGCAGGCTAGGAATCACCAGTACTGCGCGGTAAGGGTGGCGCCCAGCAAACATACCCGCCGCGATATTACCCATAATACCCGCCGCCCCATAAAGCAGCAGCAGGCTACTTACATGGCGCTGGGAAATACCGCTGATCTCTTGCAGGATAGGGCTAATAAAAGTGTAAGCAGCAAAGTGGCCTACCACTACGAAGCCCGTAGTTAATACCGCCACCCGTACGCCACAGTTGCTAAACTGCTGCGCCAGCACCCGCAAGCGAACCGGTTCCCGCGGTGGTAGCGGCGGCAGCCAGCACCAAAGCGCTATAGCCGTAAGCAGGCTCAAGCCGCCCAATGCCCCAAAAGCAACTCGCCAGTTGCTAAGATCACCCAATAGCGTACCCAGAGGCACACCCAACACCGAGGCCGCAGCGACGCCCCCAAAAATCATCGTCATCGCTTTTGGCACCTGAGCCTCAGGTACCAATCGCGGGGCAATGCTGCCCGCCACCGCCCAAAAGCCACCAATACTGAGCCCCACCAGCACCCGCGCGGCCAACAGCAGCGTAAAGCTACTGGCAAATGCTGAGAGTACACTTCCCGCCACCATCACGATCATCAATACCGTGAGCATAATGCGTCTATCCAAACGCCCCACCGCAACCGGTAACAGCGGGGCAGAGAAGGCCGCAACCACGCCGGGCACAGTAACCATTAAACCTGCCATACCAGGGGAAACCCCCATTGAAGAGGCTACCTGAGACAATAGCCCTATCGGCAGCTGTTCTGCGGTGACTAATAGAAAAATGCCGATCATCACGGCCACCACCGCCCACCAGCGCGGTGCTTGCTGCTGCTCCATCTGCTACTCCTTAGCGACCCAATCTTTCTTCAACATCAGACATTAACGAACCTAGCATCAACAAACTGGCAGCTAAGAAAATCCCGCAATGGCCGGCAGATGAAGTACGCATGGCTACCGTTGAGTGCCTATCTCTCATTTGACCACCTCAGCAAGGAGGTCTGTCGCCTACTCGGCGGCTACGGGTCTGAGCGCACGATAAATTTTGAATAGCCACTTAAGCGTTCGGCAACGGGAATCTACGAACTACTAAAAATCATGTTTGGCATATAGTAACTCTGACATCAGCAGTGAATAATCGGTAGAGAAGATCCTGCCGACATAACATCTCTTCCGCATCACTGACGGCGTCTTTCTGAATCACCCTTGATGTCCGCTGACCCCGACGACCCCAAAGCTACTATCAGTTGCCTCAGGCTGGAATCATCGGGTGCATCATCATGTTCAATGCTCTCCAGCCATTGCGCTATCGCCTGGAGCTCTCGAATCCGCAAGCGAATGTGACAACCTTTATTAGCCAACGGCGTATACCTATCGACAACCGTAGGATTGTCTTGATCCGCCCAATGTAGTATCTGCTTGATTGCCGGGAGACCAACTCCCAACGAACGAAGGCAATCAATGAAACGAAGTCGCCCTAGCGCCTCTTCATCGTAAAGTTGATAGCCATTGCACGGATCCCGTTGCGGTCGTAACAGACCCTCACGTGTGTAGTGGCGTACCGTTTCAGCAGAGACGCCACCAGCACGAGCCAATTCTGTGACTCGCATTGCCCTTTCCCTACATATCCATTCTACGTCAGCTTACAACCTTGAGGCTGCCCAAAGGTCAAGATCGAGCTGGGTCGACCCATGGCGGTCTCCATCGTAGTGCTGCACCTCCAAAATGTGGCCTTGAATCAAGGGTAAAAAAACAGATACGCATGAGTGCGGTACAAAGGATTCAAGAAGTTAATACTGCGCTGGTGTCATGCCGAATAACCAACCAAGACCAAAGTTTTGAACATACATCCATGCCGAAACGGTATAACCTATGGTAAAAGTCATCCCAGCCATTCGCCCAGGTCACCACTTCAATGAGGCCACTGCAGCTTACGGCAAGCTCCATCTTGATCCATGTCAATGGACAGGATTCGATTCTGTGCTAGGGTAAGATGTACATCACTCTGCAGGAGCCCTGCCGCATGGCCAGGCACGCGTCATTTCCCAAGCAATCCTCGCGGTCTGCCACCGCGTGGCATCGCTTTGGTCTGGTCATCCTGCTGGGCATGGTGCTACTGCTCTCTAGCGCCGCCACAATGGCAGATGTCCCTTCCTCGGCAGATGCTCCCTCCTCTACTGTGTCTGGCCAGGTTGGCGTTGAGCCTCACGCAGATGCGCACTCGAACATCGAGTTCATCAACGCAGACTATCCTCAACCGCGATGCCACCATGGCCATGGCACTCGTAATGTCGGCAGCGCCCTGTTGCGCCTGGAGCGCCAGGACTTGGACTTCGAGCCTCTTCCTTTGAGCATGACGGCCCCAGCCATAGCGCCCCGGGTTGTCACCGCCAGCGGCAGGCCAAGCGCTCTCCTCTCCCCCTCTTCGGTTCCAGTCTACCTTTTGACCCAACGCTACAGAGTCTAAGTCGACTCGCTCCCTGATCCCGCGCTTCCAGACATGGCTGTGCGGGAGAAACCCGTGCCCGCCCCACATTGATCCAGGCAACTGCCGGAGTGGCCGCTGTGTGTGCAGAGACTCCTCCCACCATGAGAAGTGCATGCACATTCGCAACCACACCCGAGTGCTCGGTATCGGGTACGGCTTAGCGGACGTCACGAGGAAGACTTTATGGACGCACTGTTTTACTTCCTGCTTTGGGCAGCGATCCTCTTTCTGATGATGCGCTTTGGCTGTGGTGCCCACGTCATGGGGCACCGCCATGGCAGGAGCAACCATGGCGACGATAGTCGAGAGGATCCACACGCCACCGAGGGGCTGAAGTGGATTCCGCCAGCCGAGGACGTCGACCCCGTCTGCGGCAAGACCGTCAGAACCGAAAGGGCCAAGCCGAGCGTCCACGATGGCCACGTCTTTTACTTCTGCTCTCGTGACTGCCGGGAGCGCTTCGAGGCCGCGCCCGAACAGTATCTCGTCCCTGGTGCAACGGCCTCGCCCCTCCAACCGGAGAACAAAGATGCCTGATGCCAATGCTCCGTTGACAGCCAAGCCCCGTTCAGGAACTCGCTTGCCGGTTCAGGCAACGCCGCGGATTCCCGTGATCGCACTCGGGATGAGCCTGGGGCTGTTCCTGGCCGTAACCTTCATCCTTTGCGTCGGCTTCGATCTGCTGTTTCCCGACCAGGCGATGTATAAGAGCTGGCTGCGCTTGTTGCCAGGCTTCACTTGGCTCAGCTGGTCAAGCTTCTTCCTGGGGCTGGTCGAAAGTTTCGGCTACGGCTGGTACATCGCCCTGGTCTTCGGCCCGCTATACAACTTCTTTGTCACACGCCTCAACCGACACAGCGGAGCGTAGGCCATGAACGAATCCATCACTCAATACCGAAGGCCTCAACGCATGCGTGCGGCGTTGATTCCATTCCACTGAAGAGGTCGGAAACTGTCCGGGATCAAGAGCCGCCTACTTTCATCTCTACCTTCTCTTGACCCTTGGGTTACCCGCAGGCTTTAGCCTGACGTCAGGGCAAAGTAAGTAACATGAAAGGAGATCCGACCATGTGGGGCGACATGATGGCGTATATGGGGAGTTACGGCTGGGGGCATATGCTCTTCGGCGGGCTCATGATGGTGTTGTTCTGGGGCATCGTCATTGCCTTGGCCGTTCTCCTGGTGCGTGGCCTGACCCGAGGCCGGGGCGAGCCATTTTCTCAACGGCGGCCAACGGCCCTGGACCTTATTCAAGAACGCTACGCCCGGGGAGAAATCGACCGCGCGGAGTACGAGCAACGCAAGCGCGATCTTCTGCTTTGATCGCACCTCCTGATTATTGGATACGGCACTATTAGTTTCGACCCTATCGAGATAGGGCCACGAGGTTGAATCAAGACGCGGAGGCGACGGAGACGATTCCATGACGCAACACCAACACGACCATTGTCACGGGCATGCCTCGCACGAGGCACCGACACGAGGCAGCGGCGATACGGACCAACACGCCGCCGGCAGCCAGGGTGGCGCCCAATACACCTGCCCGATGCACCCGGAGGTCGTCTCCGACCAGCCGGGTGACTGCCCCAAGTGCGGCATGCACCTCGTGCCCGTGGGAAGCGACGACTCGCAGACGCATGACGGGCATGGTCATGGGGCCTCCGCGCCGGCCCACGGCGGCAAGTACGACAAGGTGCCGGCCGGGCATGCCGGCGCCGATCAACCTGAAGGTTCCGCCGTACCGCTTCCTGTCCGAGTCCCGGATCGAGATCGGCGCCCACGACATCCTGACACCGAGAGGTAATCCACCATGACCGCCAAGACATCGACCACCAAGGCCCCCGCGGCGCGTAAAGCCCCGCGCAAGCGCCAACCCACCGCCCCACCAGAGATGGCCGCCCCGATGACCGTACCCGAGCCCGAAGAGGGCCTCCTCCCGAGCCACCCGGCGACGGAACTGCTCGCCTACCAGACCGACCTGTGGCGGCGCGGCCTGCGCTACCTGGATACCCTGCGTGAGCGCGCGGACAACATGCTCGAGCATGAGCAGGCGGGCAAGCCGCCACTGCTCGACTTCGATTACGAGATGCTCGTGGATGGCCGTCGACTAGCGCGCCCCGCCAACTATGCCCTGCTGCGCATCACCCGCGTGGGGGATGACTGCCTGGAGGACTGCCTCGACGAGACTAGGCCGCCGGTGATGATCGTCGACCCGCGTGCCGGCCACGGCCCAGGCATCGGCGGCTTCAAGCGCGACTCCGAGGTCGGCATGGCACTGCATGAGGGGCACCCGGTCTACTTCGTGATCTTCTTCCCCGAGCCCGTCCCCGGCCAGACACTGGAGGACGTGCTGCACGTCCTGCGACGCTTCGTCGAGACGCTGGCCGAGCGCCACCCCGGCCAGCCGCCGGTGCTCTACGGTAACTGCCAGGCGGGCTGGGCCATCGCGCTGCTCGCCGCCGACTGCGAGGGTCTGGTCGGGCCGGCGGTGCTGAACGGCTCGCCGCTCTCCTACTGGTCGGGCGAATCCGGCGTCAATCCCATGCGCCTCGCCGGCGGCCTGCTTGGCGGTGCCTGGCTGACGCACCTGATGGCCGACCTGGGAGACGGGCGCTTCGACGGTGCGAACCTCGCCACCAACTTCGAAGCCCTCAAGCCTGCGAATACCCTGTGGCAGAAGGACTATCAGCTGTTCGCCGACATCGACGGCCAGCGCGAACGCTTCCTCGAGTTCGAGCGCTGGTGGACGGGCTTCTATAGCCTGAGCAAAGAGGAGATCGTTGCCATCGTCGAGAACCTTTTCGTCGGCAACAAGCTGGAGCGTGGCGAGCTCGAGGTCTGCCCCGGCTGTAGCGTCGACCTCAAGCGCATCCGCAACCCCCTGGTGATCTTCGCCTCCGGCGGCGACAACATCACCCCGCCCCATCAGGCGCTCAACTGGATCCCCGCGGTCTATCCCGATACCGCGGCACTCAAGGCCGCCGACCAGCGTATCGTCTACCTGCTCAATCCCCACGTCGGGCATCTGGGCATCTTCGTCTCCTCCAAGGTGGCGCGCCTCGAGCACCGAGCGATCCTCGAGAGCGTCGGCAATCTGAATGACCTGGCCCCTGGCCTCTACGAGATGCGCATCGACAACCCCACCGGCGACCCCGACTGTCACAAGCCCCAGTTCCAGGTGCGCTTCGAGGAGCGCCGCGTGGAAGACCTGAACTTTCCCGACCAGGCCCCGGCGTTCGAAGGGGTGCGAGCGCTCTCCGAGCACAATGTGGCCCTCTACGAGACCTTCGTCGGGCCCTGGGTGCGGTTTTACACCACCCCCTGGTCAGCCGAGGTGCTGCGTCAACTGCATCCGGCGCGGACCAGCCGGCTGATGTACTCGGAACGCTTCTCCCCCTGGATGACCGGTGTGAAGTGGCTGGCCGAGATGGTAGAGACCGCACCGGCGCCGATCGATAGTGACACCCCCTATCGGCAATGGGAGACGCTGTTGAGCGACTCTATCGCCTCGACGCTGGAGCTTGCCGGCACGACCCGCGACAGCATGTACGAGATGGGGTTTCGCAACCTCTACGGCGGGGGATGGTGGAGCGAGAACGAGTGACCCAGTCGAAGCCGACCCGGTTTACAGCCAATACCTATAGAGCAACCCACTAATGGAGAGCAATAAATGAAGATCGAGACCTTTCATGACCTGATCGACTGGACTCGCCAGCTGCATGCCCAGTTGGCCGAGTGCTTCAGGCACTGTGCCACCCGGCAGGAGGAGGCACGGGCCAAATCACTGCTGGAGTATCTCGCCGATCACGAGGCGGTCCTGGAGCACACCGTGGCCAGCTTCGAGAAGCAGGCCGACCCCAAGGCCCTAAACACCTGGGTCTACGATTATCTGTCGCATGCGCCCATCAAACCCCATCAGGCGTGCAATTTGCCCTATGCCGAGATGGGCTTCGAAGACATCAGCCGGGAAGTCTTCTCGCTGCACGATCAGGTCATCGCGCTATACCGCTGCCTGGAAGGACGCGCCGACATCCCCGAGGCTCGGGATCTCGTTCGCGAGCTCTTGAAGCTGGAGGAACACGAGGCGATGCGTCTGTCCCAACAGATCAACCGAGCCCGAGACCTGTAGTCGGGCGCTGAACAGGGACCATCTTTCGCCCCCGGAGTAAGGAAAACTCGACTATGCCAAACCGTCGATCGGCCATTCTGGTGGTCAACTGCGGGTCATCCAGCCTGAAGTTCGCCGTGTTCGGTGTGACGGAAGGGCTCGCACGGCTGGTATGGGGAGCGGCCAGTGGGATCGGCACGTCACAAGGCCGGCTCCAGATGTCGAGTGCACAGGGAACGGTTGACGACCACCCCGCGCGACTGGCTGATCATGCCACCGCCATCGAGAAGGTCGACACCCTTCTTCAACAGCAGACAAGCCGACTGGACCTCGTCGGCATCGGGCACCGGGTGGTCCATGGTGGCCCCGATTGCGACTGCCCCCAACGGATCGATGCCTCCCTGCTGGACCGGCTTCACGCTCTGGTGCCACTGGCTCCGCTGCACCTGCCACACAACCTGGCCGGCATCACCGCCATGCGCACGCAGTTCCCCGACGTGCCCCAGCTCGCCTGCTTCGACACGGCATTCCACCACGGCCTGCCCGCGGTTGCCCGGCACACCGGCCTGCCCCGGGAATACGCGGCCCAAGGGGTGCGTCGCTACGGTTTCCACGGCCTCTCCTACGAGTTCATCGTCGACGACCTGAGGCGACGCCATGGCCCGGAGGCGTTACGCGAGCGCCTGATCGTGGCGCACCTGGGCAACGGGGCGTCGATGGCGGCGATCCGCCACGGGCGCAGCATCGAGACGACGATGGGCTTCAGTGCCTTGGGCGGCATGCCCATGGGTACCCGCAGCGGCGATCTGGACCCCGGTATCCTGCTCTATTTGGCCGGGCATGACGGGCTCGATGCCGCAGAGATCGAGGAACTCCTCTATCGACGCTCGGGGCTGCTGGGACTTTCCGGGGTGAGTGCCGACATGCGGGAACTCCTGACGCACCGCGAGGATACGCCGGAGGCCGCGCAGGCCGTCGACTTCTTCTGCCATCGTGCCCGCCACTTCATCGGTGCCCTGAGCGCCGCGCTCGGCGGGCTGGACCGGCTGATCTTCACCGGCGGCATCGGCGCGAACTCACCGGCGATCCGGGCACAGATCTGCGCAGGAATGGGGTATCTCGGCATCACACTGGAGGAAGGACGCAACCGCACGCCCGGGCCGGTGATTTCCGCCGCCGAGGGCCCGGTCCGGGTAGAGGCCGTGGCCACCGATGAAGAACGGATGATCGCCCGGCACGTGCAGCGCACATTAACCAACACCCAGGAGGTGACATGACCCAGACGGCAACGCCAATGGCCTTGGCGACGCTCGATGACCTGATTCAGCGAGCCAGTGGCGGTAACCCGATCCGCGTCGCCGTGGTCAACGCGGCCCAGGCCGCGGTGCTGGAGACGCTTCGCGAGGCGGCGAGGCGACGCATCGCCGAGCCGGTGCTCATCGGCCGCCCCGCCGAGGTCGTCGAGGTTGCGGCCACGCTCGGCTGGGAGGTCGACCCGGCATCGGTGATCGAGGCCGACTCGGAGGCGGCCGCCGCTCGCCGCGGGGTGGAGCTCGTGCAGGCCGGACGCGCGGAGGCGCTGATGAAAGGGCACCTCCACACCGATACCTTCATGCATGCCCTGCTGGACAATGGCCTGCGACAGCCCGGCCGGCGAGTGAGCCACGTCTTTTTGGTGGACGTGCCCGACTGCCCACGCCTGCTGTCCGTGACCGATGCGGCCGTGAACATTACCCCCGACCTCAATGCCAAGGCGCAGATTCTCCAGAACGCCATCGAGCTGATGCACATGATCGGGCTCGAGCGGCCACGTGCCGCGGTCATTTCCGCCGTGGAAACGGTCAATCCGGCCATCGTCTCTACCCTGGATGCGGCCTGCCTGACCCTGATGGCCCGCCGCGGCCAGATTGCCGGCGCCGAGGTCGACGGGCCACTGGCCTTCGACAACGCCATCTCGGAACGGGCCGCGCGCGAAAAGGGCATCGACTCCCCGGTGGCGGGGAAGGCCGACATCCTGCTCATGCCGGATCTGGTGTCAGGCAACGTGTTGGCCAAGAACCTCGAGTACCATGCCGGCGCCACGGCGGCCGGGGTGGTCATGGGGCTGACGGTGCCGGCGGTACTGAGTTCCCGGGCCGACCCGCCCGAGGCGCGCCTGGCCGGACTGGCCGTGGCGGCGCTGATGTACCGCGCGGGGATCCGCCTGCCCGTGCCCTCCCCTGACGAAGCGGAATCCACCTTCTGCTGTTCCCCGCAACCCGAGTCGGCCTGCTGCCCCAGGGAGGTGCGCTGATGGACACCACGACCCGAACCACCACCCGAGCCACCATCGACGGGACGACAGCGAGCCCACCGGCGACGACCACCGATCAGCGCCTGCACGCCATGATGAGCCTCTTCACAGGGGGGCTGTCACCGACCGCCGTCCAGCAGGCCTGGTGGGACTGGGCGCAACACCTGCTGCTGTCACCGGACAAGCAGACGGAACTCGTCGGCAAGGCCCTGCGTAAGTGGCAACGCTTCGGCGGTTACTGGGAGCAGGCTTGCCGGGCACCGTGCGAGCCCTGCATCGAGCCGTTACCCCAGGACAAGCGCTTTCGCGGCGAGGCCTGGCAGCGCTGGCCTTTCAACGTGCTCTATCAGGGTTTCCTGCTGCAGCAGCAGTGGTGGCATGCAGCCACCACCGGTGTACCGGGTGTCTCGCGCCACCATGAGGCGATGGTGAACTTCGGTGCACGACAGATACTCGACGTCTTCTCGCCGTCGAACTTCCTCGCCACCAACCCCGAATTGCTGGAGCAGACTCGGCGCGAGGGTGGCGCCAACCTGGCCCGCGGCGCCAGTAATCTGCTGGAGGACTGGCGCCGCCGGCAGGCCGGCGAGGGGCCTGTGGGCGTCGAAGCATACCGGGTCGGCCGAGACGTGGCGGTGACGCCGGGCAAGGTGGTCTACCGCAACCGGCTCATCGAGCTGATCCAGTACGCGCCCGCCACCCAGGAGGTCCATGTCGAGCCGGTGCTGATCGTGCCGGCCTGGATCATGAAGTACTACATCCTGGACCTCTCCCCGGAAAACTCCCTGGTTCGCTACCTGGTGGCGCAGGGCCATACGGTGTTCGTCGTGTCCTGGAAGAACCCGGGCAGCGAGGAGCGGGACCTGGGCATGGCCGACTACCGGCGGCTGGGGGTCATGGCGGCCCTCGACGCGGTCACGGCCATCTGCCCGCAGCAGCGTGTCCACGGCGTGGGCTATTGCCTGGGCGGGACGCTGCTGTCGATTGCCGCGGCCGCCATGGGCCGGGACGGTGACACTCGCCTGGCCAGCCTGACGCTGCTCGCCGCGCAGACCGACTTCAGCGAGGCCGGTGAGCTGATGCTGTTCATCGACGAGGATCAGGTGCGTTTCCTCGAGGACCTCATGGCCGTCAGGGGCTATCTGGACACCCGGCAGATGGCCGGCGCCTTCCAGTTGCTGCGTTCCCAGGACCTGATCTGGTCGAAGATGGTGCGCAGTTATCTGGCCGGCGAACGTCCGCCCATGTTCGACCTGATGGCCTGGAACGCCGACGGCACCCGCATGCCGGCGCGCATGCACAGCGAGTACCTCCGGTGGCTGTTCCTCGACAACGATCTCGCCGGTGGGCGCTACCGGGTGGACGAACGGCCCGTATCGCTGACCGACATCGAGATCCCCGTGTTCGCCGTCAGCACGCTCAAGGATCATGTCGCCCCCTGGCGCTCCGTCTACAAGGTTCAGTGGCTGACGCCGGCGGACGTCACCTTCGTGCTCTCCAGCGGCGGGCACAACGCCGGCATCGTCAACCCGCCCGGTGATTCCCGCCGCTTCCACCAGATCTCGACCATCCAGGCTGAGGACCCCTTCATGGATCCGGATGGCTGGCAGGCCACTGCCGCGCATCATGACGGCTCCTGGTGGCCCTGCTGGCAGGGCTGGCTGGAAGGTCACAGTACCCAGCGCATACCCGCTCGGGAGCCGGGGGAGACCCAAGGCTATCCGGCGCTGGACGAAGCGCCAGGACGTTATGTCCTGGAGAAATGAGCCCGTCCTGCGGGGAAGGGGGCCGCTGCCATCGATGGCCCCAGAGCAGCCGTGCCGAAGGGCGCGGCCAATGTCATAGTCAGCGAGGTGAGCAATCATGAAGGAATCCAACGTCGTTCTCTGCGCCCCGGTGCGCACGGCCATCGGCACCTACGGCGGCACACTCAAGGCCACGCCGGCACCCGAGCTCGGCGCCACCGCCATCGCCGAGAGCCTGCGCCGCTCGGGCTTGGCCCCCGAGGACGTGCAGAGCGTGGTGCTGGGTCAGGTGGTCCAGGCCGGCGCCAAGATGAACCCGGCGCGCCAGGCCGCGATCCATGCCGGCTTGCCGGTGTCGGTGCCGGCGATGACGGTCAACCGGGTCTGCGGCTCCGGCGCCCAAGCCGTGGCCAGCGCCGCCCAGGAGGTGATGCTCGGGCATCTCGACTGTGCCATCGCCGGCGGAATGGAGAATATGGACCTCGCGCCCTACCTGGATCTCGCCGGACGCTGGGGCCATCGCATGGGCAATGCCGAAATCTACGACAGCATGCTGCGCGACGGGCTCAATGATGCCTTCTCCGATCAGCACTCGGGGTGGCACACCGAGGATCTGGTCAGCCGCTTCGGCATCAGCCGCGAGGATCAGGACCGATGGGCGGCGCGCAGCCAGCAGCGCTTCGGCGAGGCGCAGGCGGCAGGACGCTTCGACGCCGAGATCGTGCCGGTCGAAGTCAACTCCCGCAAGGGCACGGTGGCCTTCGGGCGCGATGAGCACAACCGCCCCGACGCCACCGCCGAGGGCCTCGGCAAACTCAGGCCGGCCTTCCGCAAGGAGGGCACCATCACCGCCGGCAACGCCCCCGGGCTGAACACGGGCGCGGCGGCGATGATCGTCGCCGATCGCGCCTGGGCGGAACGCCAGGGCCTCGCGCCCATGGCGCGTCTGGTGAGCTACGGCGTCGGCGCCGTCGAGCCCGGCTACTTCGGCCTCGGCCCGGTGCCGGCGGTGCAACAGGCACTAGCACGCGCCGGCTGGCGCATGGGTGATGTCGAGCGCATCGAGATCAACGAGGCCTTCGCGGCCATCGTCCTTGCCCTGATCGGGGAGCTCGGGCTGGCCGAGGACATCGTCAATGTGGAAGGCGGCGCGATCGCCCATGGCCATCCCATCGGCGCCACCGGGGCGGTGCTGACCACCCGGCTGCTGCACGCCATGGCCCGGGACGACGTGCGCCGCGGCGTGGTCACCTTGTGCATCGGTGGCGGCCAGGGGGTGGCGCTGGCGCTGGAGCGCCTAGCGTAACCGCGAATCAACCCGTACGCGCGGCTCGCTATGAAAGTGCCGAGCCGCGCCACTCAAGGAGGCAACATCATGAAAGCACTCGTCTATCATGGTCCTGGCCAGCGTCGCTGGGAGGACAAACCGCGCCCGAGCATCACCAAGCCCACGGATGCGGTGGTGCGCATTACCCATACCACCATCTGCGGCACCGACCTGCACATCCTCAAGGGCGACGTACCCGCCGTGGAGGATGGTCGTATCCTCGGCCACGAGGGCGTCGGCGTCGTCGAGGAGGTCGGCGACGGCGTGAGCCATATTCAGGTCGGCGATGAGGTGCTGATTTCCTGCATCACCTCGTGTGGCCGCTGCGACTATTGCAAGCGGGGTCTCTATGCCCACTGCCGCGACGGCGGCTGGATCCTCGGTCATCTGATCGACGGCACCCAAGCCGAGTACGTGCGTATCCCGCACGCGGACAACAGCCTGCACCGCTTGCCTAAGGACATGGACCGCGCCGCGGCGGTGATGCTCAGTGACATTCTGCCTACCGGCCATGAGATCGGCGCCTTGAACGGCGAGGTAGGGCTCGGCGACACGGTGGCCATTGTCGGCGCGGGGCCCATCGGCCTGGCGGCCCTGATGACCTCGCGCTTCTATTCTCCCGCACGGATTATCATGATCGACCCCGACGAGAACCGTCTGGCCATGGCCAAGCAGCTCGGCGCCACCGACACCATCGCCCGGGATCCACTCGACGCTATCGACGAGCTGACCGGTGGCGAAGGCGTGGACGTCGCCATGGAAGCAGTGGGAATCCCCGAGACCTTCGATATCTGCCAGCGCATCGTGCGCCCGGGGGGGCATATCGCCAATATCGGCGTGCACGGCAAGAGCGTCGAGTTCCGCCTGCAGGATCTCTGGATCAAGAATGTCACGGTGCGTACTGGCCTAGTGAACACCAACACGACCCCGGTGCTAATGCGCATCGTCGAGGCCGGTGGCGTCGAGCCCGCAGGTTTGGTGACCCACCGCTTCAAGCTCGACGACATCGAGAAGGCCTACGACGTGTTTTCCCGGGCATCGAAGGAGCAGGCCATCAAGATGCTATTGACGGCCGAGTAACCGATCCGGGGGGATGCGATGGGCGCCACCTGGGCCAAGGACTTCGCCCGCCACAATACCTGCGTCGCGGCCATCGCCCCCGGGGGGGGGGCTACTGCATGGCCATGGTGAAGGCGATGCCCAATAAGAGCCTCGACAAGCTGCGTGCCAAGGCCGCCTCCGGCATCGAGCACTTCGGCGAACTACTCAATGGCCCGAGAAGCGAGCACCGCTGAACTGCATCTGCATCTTCAGCTTGCACAGCTATAATCAATGTCGTCAAACAGACTTGACGTCTGATCGAAATATCATGTGTTGCCCAGATTTACTCCATTCGGCCTCACCCACTTATATTACTGCGGGGAATAAAAACATAATCTTTAAACCCATGATGACCCAGCCAACAAGTTGATTCAAGACATCAAGGCGAGGCAGGCGACTCCATAGCTCAGCACCTTCACCGACATGAACATCCATCTCACGGTAATCGGAGGAAAGGCGAGAAAGCCGGCACAATGAAAGTCACGGTGGTAATGAATTCGCTACGTCGCCGCCACTCGCGACAGCCTTTTTGAGATGGGGTTCGAGGAACTCTAAGGCGTGGCGTTTGGGCGTGTCGTTTCGTGGCACAAGGGTAAAGTGACCCAGTGAGATTCGTCTCATCAAAACGGGTAAGCGGATTAAATGGTTGATCTTACCTTTGCATGAGAGTGAGACAGACCGGCATCTCATCGGATTATCTGGTTGATGCTTCACCTACTGCTGGTGCATGTTTCCTTCGCTAATTCCAGCAAGAACCCCACACGCCTCAACTTCCCGGTCATCGTTGCAACTCGCTCTCAGTGAAACGAGTTGTTTCTCAAGCGCTTGCAGAGCGGTTATCTGCGAGCGCACATGAGAGATGTGATCATCGAGCAAGGCATTGACAGCGGTACAGGACTGATGAGGGTCGTCCTGATAGCGCTTTAGTTCGTGAATTTCTGCCAGTGACAGATCCAGGATGCGGCAGCGACGAATAAAGGCCAGCCGCTCAACGTGTTTCTCGGTATAGACACGGTAACCGTTCTCCTGCCGACCAGGCGGCGGCAACAAGCCCTGCCGTTCGTAGAAGCGGATCGTCTGTGTATCTACCCCTACTGACTGTGCCAACTGACCAATACGCATCGGGTTCCTCCGCAACGGATTCTCTACGCTATTGACCTTATAGCGACTATATAGTTTTAAATGAAAACCCGATCACATTCAAGTGGAGTCATATCATGAGTAAAAACTGCGGAGGCCCCTGTGGCGACCATGCAAGGCCTGCGGCGGATACCGATATGCAGGCCTCCTCCGATGCGTCGGGGGAATGGGTCAGTGTTTATGCCGTGCCGAAGATGGACTGTCCATCAGAAGAGCGCATGATTCGCCTGGCCCTGAACGGCGTTGAGGGGATTCGGGCACTGTCCTTCGACTTGTCGAACCGCCGGTTGAAGGTCGTGCATGACGGTGAGGTCGAGCCCGTCACCGCGAAGCTGAAGACCTTGGGGCTAGGCGCCTCGCTTCAGGAAACCGTCGCTGCAAATCCGGAGACCATCAAGGCCGCCGAGTTTTCGGCAGCTTCTGCTAAGCAAGAATCCGGGACCCTGCGCTGGTTGCTCGGCATCAATGCACTTCTGTTCGTGGTGGAAATGACTGCCGGTCTGATGGCTCAGTCAACTGGCCTCATTGCAGAGTCCCTGGACAATTTTGCTGATGCGGCAGTGTACGGACTCGCTCTTTATGCGGTTGGGCATAGCGTGAAAAGGCAGGTCCGTGTTGCGCACGTTGCTGGTGTGGTCCAACTGGTTTTGGCTGTTGGCGTACTCGTAGAGGTCGTGAGGCGCTTTGTATTCGGTAGTGAGCCTGAATCGCTGGTGATGATAGCCATCGCATTCGTCGCATTGATTGCCAATACCGCCTGTCTGCTGATGGTATCCAAACATCGAGGGGGCGGAGCTCATATGAAGGCTAGCTGGATATTTTCGGCCAACGACGTGGTGATCAACCTGGGGGTCATCACCGCCGGCGCCCTGGTCGCGTGGACCGGGTCCAATTATCCGGATCTGATTATCGGCACCATCGCGGGGGTCATTGTACTTAACGGTGCCAGACGCATTCTGGCGTTGAAGGGTTAAATAATGCTCATTATTGGCAAAAAGCTCTCGCCGTATGCCCTATTGTCCATATCGGGCCTGCTGGCAGCGTCTGATCAGGCTGTAAAGTGGCTGGTGCAGCAATCAATGGCCTATGGCGAGTATGTTTCGGTGACCCCGTTCTTTAACTGGGTGCACCTATGGAACACCGGTGCCGCATTCAGTCTTTTTGCGAATGGTGGAGGCTGGCAGCGCTACTTTTTTATCGGAATCGCGGTAGTGGTCTCGATTTTTCTGATCAAGCTGATCCTTGAAAATCGTCATAAAGGAGAAGCCATCGCTTACAGTCTTATCCTCGGTGGCGCCATGGGCAACCTGATTGACCGGGTCTTTCGCGGCTATGTTGTGGATTCCTTTGATTTCTATTGGCGAGACTGGCATTGGCCGGCCTTCAACCTGGCTGATATTGCAATTGTCCTCGGTGCCTTACTTTTCGTTTCCAGCAGCTTGTTGGGTAAAAAAGCAAACACCAATGCCGAGCCGGATGGATCTGACTGACACCTACGCCTATACAACACCATGACCGAACTTCCCGACAACATCCTTCACCTGCCGCAATACCAAGTACTGGGCTGCAAATCAACCGACGACGAAATGCACTTCCAGGTGGACGTGCCCGATCCCATCGCCTGCGAGGAATGCGGCGTGCAGGGTGAGTTCGTACGGTTCGGCAAGCGTGACGTTCCCTATCGTGATCTGCCCATCCACGGCAAGCGGGTCACTCTCTGGGTGGTCCGCCGCCGATACACCTGCCGGGCCTGCAAGACAACATTCAGGCCCCAGCTACCGGAGATGGTGGACGGATTCCGTATGACACTGCGGCTGCATGAGTACGTGGAGAAGGAATCCTTCAACCACCCCTACACCTTTGTGGCGGCACAGACCGGCCTGGACGAGAAGACGGTGCGCGACATCTTCAACGCCCGCGCCGAGTTCCTGGGGCGCTGGCACCGCTTCGAGACGCCCCGCATCCTGGGCATTGACGAGCTATACCTGAACAAGCGCTACCGCTGCATTCTGACCAACATTGAGGAGCGAACCCTGCTCGACCTGCTGGCCACCCGCCGCCAGGACGTGGTGACCAACTACCTGATGAAGCTGAAAGACCGGCAGAAGGTCGAGATCGTCAGCATGGACATGTGGAACCCCTACCGGGCAGCGGTCAAGGCTGTGCTGCCCCAGGCCCGTATCGTGGTCGATAAGTTCCATGTGGTGCGCATGGCCAACGATGCCCTAGAGAGAGTGCGCAAGGGCCTCAGAAAGGAGCTGAAACCGTCCCAGAGCCGGACTGACCGGAAAATCCTGCTGAAACGCGCTCACGAAGTCTCAGACCGGGAGCGCCTCATCATGGAGACCTGGACAGGCGCGTTCCCGCAACTGCTGGCCGCCTACGAGCACAAGGAGCGCTTCTACGGCATCTGGGACGCCACCACACGGCTCCAGGCAGAAGCCGCCCTGGACGAGTGGATAGCCACCATCCCGAAGGGCCAAAAGGAAGTCTGGAGCGATCTGGTCAGGGCAGTGGGAAACTGGCGCGAAGAGACCATGACCTACTTCGAGACGGACATGCCCGTCACCAACGCTTACACGGAGTCCATCAACCGACTGGCCAAGGACAAGAACCGTGAAGGGCGCGGTTACTCCTTCGAGGTGATGCGGGCACGAATGCTCTACACCACGAAGCACAAGAAGAAGGCACCGACTGCGAAGGTCTCTCCTTTCTACAAGAAAACCATCGGTTACGGACTGCCGGACTTCGCAGAGGAACTCAACTACGGAGTCGATCTATCAACCATCTGAGGGTGGTATCAGATTGATGGGGTGAAGGTGCCCCATCAACCATTAAATCCGTATACCCATCAGAAAAACCGCCGTTAATAAACAGAACCGCCCCCGCAGCCAGAGGCTACGAGGGCGGTATCAGACACCTAACTAGCGATTTAAATCACTCGCTTTAAATCGTGGCTTCGGTTTCCGTCACTTCTGCTGCAAAAGCGGTTTTCTCTTCTTCGGTAATCTCTTTCATCGACAGCTTCACGCGGTTGCGGTTGTCGATATCGAGTACCTTCACGATCACGTCATCGCCTTCGTTTAAGAAGTCACGCACGTTGTTAACGCGCTCTGCAACGATCTGCGAGATGTGCACCAGGCCGTCAGTACCCGGCATGATGTTAACGAACGCACCGAAATCGGCAATACGCACTACCTTACCGTTATACAGCTTGCCGATTTCCGCTTCTGCGGTAATCGCCAGGACAGTATCAATGGCACGCTTGGCCGCGGCTTTATCTTCCGCGTAAATACGCACGGTGCCATCGTCATCAAGGTCGATAGAAGCGCCGGTGTCTTCGCAAATTTTGCGAATGGTCGCGCCACCTTTACCGATGACATCACGAATCTTGTCAGGATCGATTTTGATCGTGGCCATAGACGGCGCGTTGTCCGAGACATCGGTGCGGCTCTGGCTGATCACCACATTCATCTGCTCAAGAATACTCAGACGCGCGGCTAGGGCTTGCTGCAGCGCGAGCTCCATAATCTCTTCGTTGATGCCTTCGATCTTGATGTCCATCTGCAGGGCAGTAATGCCCTCTTCAGAACCGGCAACTTTAAAGTCCATATCGCCCAGGTGGTCTTCGTCACCCAGGATATCGGTCAGTACCGCAAAACCGTTATCGTCTTTTACCAAGCCCATGGCAATACCGGCCACCGGCGCTTTCAGCGGTACGCCCGCATCCATCAGGGCAAGTGAGGAGCCACACACGGACGCCATCGAGCTTGAGCCATTAGACTCAGTAATTTCGGACACCACACGAATGGTATACGGGAAGGCGTCAGCAGAAGGCAGCATAGCCTCAACACCGCGGCGCGCTAGACGGCCGTGGCCGATTTCACGACGCTTGGGGCCACCCATAAAGCCAGCTTCGCCTACCGAGTAGGGAGGGAAGTTGTAGTGCAGCATAAAGCGATCTTTACGCTCGCCTTCCAGTGATTCAATCAACTGCGAATCACGTAGGGTGCCGAGTGTCGCCACGGCAATTGCCTGGGTCTCACCACGGGTAAAGATGGCAGAACCGTGCGTTTTGGGCAGTACGCCAACTTCAATGGCCAACGGACGTACCGTTTGGTTATCACGACCGTCGATACGTGGCTCACCTTTAACCACGCGTGAACGTACCACACGTTTTTCAAGAGCAGCGAAGGCACCCTTCACGTCATCTTTAATGAACTTTTCATTAACGGGTTCGCCTTCTACGGCGGCCAGCTGCTCAATCGCCTGATCTTTTAGCGCTGCCAGGGCGTCCTGACGCTGCATTTTATCGGTGATGCGATAAGCATCGCCCACCTGGGCTTCAAAAGCATTTGCCATGGCAGTTTTCAGCGCCAGATTTTCTTCGGCTGCCTGCCACTCCCAGCGCGGCTTGCCCGCTTCGGCAACTAGCTCGTTGATCGCAGTAATCGCAACCTGCATCTCTTCATGCCCGAACAGTACAGCACCCAGCATTTCATCTTCGAGCAGCTCTTTGGCTTCTGACTCAACCATCAACACGGCTTTTTCAGTACCGGCAACGACCATGTCCAGCTCAGAGGTAGCCAGCTCTTCAACCGTTGGGTTAAGGAAGTAGCCTTGCTCTTCGTTAAAGCCTACCCGTGCAGCGCCAATAGGGCCTTTAAACGGTACACCAGAGATACTCAGCGCTGCAGAAGTACCAAGCAGTGCGGCAATATCCGGATCGTGGTTACGATCGGTGGAGAGAACGGTACACACCACCTGCACTTCGTTCATAAAGCCTTTCGGGAATAACGGGCGAATGGGGCGATCAATCAGACGCGAGGTCAGTGTCTCTTTCTCAGTGGGGCGCCCTTCGCGCTTAAAGAAGCCGCCAGGAATTTTGCCCACTGCATAGGTTTTCTCTTGGTAGTGTACCGAGAGGGGGAAAAAGGGCTGGCTCGGGTTAGCGTCTTTACGCGCTACCACAGTACACAGCACAACGGTGTCATCCATAGTGACCATGACAGCGCCGGTGGCCTGGCGAGCAATACGCCCGGTTTCGAGCGTGACGGTGCTACGACCGTACTGGAACGTTTTCTTTACCGGATTCACAGCGACTTCCTTCAGCATTATCAATATCTACTTGTCTATTCGTTTAGGTCGTTTTGACTCGTTACCATTCTAGGCGCTGAAACGCGATAGGGCTACCAGTTCCCTCTCGTGATTAAAAAACGAGGCATAAAAAAACGGGCAGCTCACACAGGGAGCTGCCCGTTTTGATCGTTGCCGTTAACGCTTAACGACGTAGACCTAAACGCTGAATCAGAGACTGATAGCGTTCGAAATCTTTACGCTTTAGGTAGTCCAGCAGCTTACGACGCTGGTTAACCATGCGGATCAGACCACGACGTGAGTGGTGATCCTGTTTGTTGGTCTTGAAGTGGTCCTGCAGGCCATTGATGTTGGCGCTCAGCAGAGCAACCTGCACTTCAGGGGAACCGGTATCGTTGTCGCCGCGGCCGTATTCGGTGACGATCTCGGCCTTCTTCTCAGCGGTTAAAGCCATCTGTATCTCCAGTAAGCAATATGCCTAAAAATGAATGGGTGAGACCACGCATATTTGCAGTCTCAAGCTGCTACTTTCCACTAGCTAATTTCTACTAACTAGCTTCCCGCAGACGGCTGCCTCCTTGCAACGCTGTTTACGAGATAGCGACAGTACTTAACAGTCGCTTCGGTGCCACTTCCTGGGCCCCTTTCACTACGCCAAGGCCGATAAACGTCTCGGCGTAATAAAGTCTGGCTAACGCATCCGGTGCTAATGTGCCGGTCGTCAGGTTGGCAGGCTGTCCATGGGCCAAACGGGTGTGGGCAGTATCGTCCACCGTCAACGACGGCAAGTGATCCACCAGCACATCCACCGGCATGAGTTCAGCTTCCAGTGCCGCTTGATCGGCCAAGGCTTCAAGTGCCTCTAACGTCCACATCGCATCGGCTAAAAAAGGCCCTGTTTTGAGCCTTCTTAGTTGACTGATGTGGGCGCCACAGCCAAGCGCTTGACCAATATCTTCGGCTAACGTGCGAATGTAAGTGCCCTTACTGCAGCTTACTTCCAACTCGAAAGCGGTACCGTCAAACGCCAGCAGGCGCGCATCATACACGCTTACGCGCCTGGCTGCACGCTCTACGTGTTTGCCTTCGCGGGCCAACTCGTAAAGTTTTTTACCATTATGCTTTAAGGCTGAGTACATGGGTGGCACTTGGTCAATCTCACCGCGAAAGCGGGTGAGCACAGCTTCCACGTCATCGACGCTTAAACTGGGAACCTCATGCTGCTCAATAACTGTACCTTCTGCATCGCCGGTATCGGTGATCACACCCAGCTCTACGCGGGTGCGATACACCTTATCGGCTTCCAGCAAGTGCGATGAGAACTTAGTGGCTTCCCCCAGGCAAATCGGCAATAAGCCGGTTGCCATAGGATCTAGCGTGCCGGTGTGCCCAGCTTTTTGAGCCTGAAACAGCCGACGAACACGCTGCAGCGCATGGTTGCTGGAGACGCCCTTAGGCTTATCCAGCAGCAGTACACCATTAACCGGCAGACCGCGACGTTGACGCGCCACTAGCGAGTTTCCTCACTTTGCTCGGTGTCGGCATCATTCTCATCGTCTTGATAGCGCGCACGGTCAGTAGTCACAGCCTCATCAATCAGTGAAGAGAGATGTTGGCCGCGTACCACGCTTTCATCATAATGAAAGCGCAGTTCCGGCACGTGACGCAATTTAATGCGCTTAGCGATCTGACTTCTCAGAAAACCAGCAGCGCGCTTAAGCACCTGCAAGTTCTCTTTAATACGCTCGGGTTCTTGCTCACCCAACAGCGTGACATAGACATCGGAGTAGCCAAGATCACGGCTAACGGTGACACCGCTGACCGTGACCATGCCTAAACGCGGGTCTTTCACTTCGCGCTGAATAAGTACCGCCAGCTCCTTTTGGAGCTGGTCGGCTACCCGGTCGGTACGCTTAAATTCGCGCATGTTTAGCTCCTCGCAGCCTTACAGGCTACGCTCGACCTTCACTTGGTCGAAGACTTCGATCTTGTCGCCGACTTGGACATCGTTGTAGTTCTTCACGCCGATGCCACACTCCATACCGTTGCGCACTTCTTGCACATCGTCTTTGAAGCGGCGTAGCGATTCGAGTTCGCCTTCGTAAATCACCACGTCATCACGCAGCACGCGGATCTTCTTATTACGGTGTACGCTGCCTTCAATGACCATACAACCGGCGATGGCACCAATCTTCGGCGCACGGAAGACATCACGCACTTCAGCAACACCGACGATCTCTTCTTTCCACTCAGGCGCGAGCATACCGCTCATCGCCTGTTTGACCTCGTCGATCAACTGGTAGATAACGCTGTAGTAGCGTAGATCCAAGCCTTCACGCTCGATGATCTCACGGGCAGCCGCGTCAGCACGGACGTTAAAGCCGACCACGATGGCTTCAGAGGCTAGCGCCAGGTTGGCATCGGTACCAGTGATACCGCCGACACCAGAGGAGACCACGGCCACTTCAACTTCACCGGTAGAGAGCTCTTCAAGAGCGCCTTTGATCGCTTCCAACGAGCCTTGTACGTCGGCTTTGAGGACGATGTTGACCTTGGCCACTTCGTCTTGGCCCATCTGGCTAAACATGTTCTCCAGCTTGGCCTTCTGCTGACGCGCCAGGCGCACTTCGCGGTATTTGCCTTGACGGAAGTTCGCCACTTCGCGGGCTTTCTTCTCGTCGGCCACGACCATAAAGTCATCACCGGCATCCGGCGTACCGCCCAAGCCTTGGATTTCGACCGGCATGGCCGGGCCAACCGAATCAACCTGCTGGGCAAGTTCGTTGGTCAGCGCACGTACGCGGCCGTAGTGCAGGCCTGCCAGGACGATATCGCCCTTTCTCAGCGTACCGTTCTGAACCAGTACGGTAGCGACCGGGCCGCGACCTTTATCAAGGCGTGACTCAACGACAACACCTTTACCCGGCGCGGAAGGCACGGCTTTTAGCTCAAGCACTTCGGAGGCCAGCTGGATCGCTTCCAGCAGCTCTTCCATGCCTTCACCAGTCTTGGCAGAGACGTGAACAAACTGCGTATCACCGCCCCACTCTTCCGAAATCACGCCGTGCTGGGAAAGCTCGTTCTTGATGCGGTCCAGATCAATGCCCTGCTTATCGATCTTGTTCACCGCCACCACCATGGGTACTTCAGCGGCTTTAGAATGCTCAATAGCCTCAACCGTTTGAGGCATCACGCCATCATCCGCAGCCACGACCAGGATAACCACGTCGGTAGCTTTAGCACCGCGGGCACGCATGGCGGTAAACGCCGCATGGCCTGGGGTATCCAGGAAGGTGACGCCACCGTGGTTATCTTCCACGTGGTAGGCACCGATGTGCTGGGTAATACCACCCGCTTCACCGGTCGCTACTTTCGCTTTACGGATGTAATCGAGCAGCGAGGTTTTACCGTGGTCAACGTGACCCATCACCGTCACAACGGGTGAACGGGTGATCTCTTCGCCTTCATAGGAGATGCCTTCCAGCATTTCCGTTTCCAGCGCGTCATCTTTCACCAGCTTCGGCGTGTGGCCCATCTCTTCCACCACGATCGCAGCCGTATCCTGATCGATGGTTTGGTTGATGGTCACTGCCGCGCCCATGTTAAACATGGCCTTGATGACTTCGTTGGCTTTGATCGACATTTTGTCGGCCAATTCTGCCACGCTGATCGATTCAGGGATCGACACTTCACGCACAATCGGCTGTGTCGGCTTCTGGAAAGCGTGCTTGCCATTGCCGGTCTGGTTGCCACCACGGCGACCACCACGACGTTGCTCGGCACGTTTTACCTTCTTACCACCGCCACCGCGTTTGCGCTCTTCGCGATCACCGCGATCTTCATCGTCACGACGGCCCTTGGCCTTTGCAGCGGTCTTTTTCGGCGGCGCAGTACGGCGATCCGAACGGCCTTCTTTCGGCGGCGCCGGCGGCATATCATCGCCAGACGGTGAGTCATCAATCTCAAGATTGGGGACTTCGATATCCGTTGCAACCGGTGCTTTAGGTGCTGCAGGCGCTTTCGGCTTAGCTTCAGCCTCTTTGCTACGCGCAGTGGCTTCAGCAACCTTGGCAGCACGCGCTTTCTGTGCGGCTACTTTCTCTTCGGCTTCACGCGCATCATTTACTTTGCGTTCGGCTTCCGCTTCTGCCATATCACCGACTAACTGGCGTGGGCCAGTGTAGCTAGGCTCTGCAGCTTTCGGCTTCTCATCTTCAGCGCTTTTAACGTAGGTTTTTTTCTTACGTACTTGCACTTCAATGGTTTTGCCGCGCTCACCGGTATTGATGCGAGTGCGTGTTTTACGCGTTAGCGTGATGCGATTTTTACCCGCCTCAGCTGTATCGCTACCGCCATGGCTCTTCTTCAGGAAGCTCAGCAACTTGTGCTTGTCTTCTTCAGACACAGCATCACTTTCTCGAGCGTGCTTTAAACCGGCTTCTTTCATTTGCTCTAATAGGCGAGGCACATCACGGCCCACCTTTACTGCGAAATCTTTAACTGTCATATCTGACATATTGACCCTCCTCAGCCCGTGACCTGTTTACTGTGTGTTCGAATCCGATACGTCTTCGTCTTCAAACCAGGGCGCACGGGCAGTCATGATCAGTGCCGCTGCGCGCGCTTCGTCCAACTCCTCGATATCGACCAGATCGTCGACAGACTGCTCGGCGAGATCTTCCATAGTGACAATGCCGCGACTGGCCAGGATGAAGGCCAAGTGGCGCTCCATGCCCTCCATCTCCAGCAAATCTGCTGCTGGCTGGGCACCGTCCAGTGCTTCTTCCGAGGCAATGGCCATCGTCAGCAGTTCGTCTTTCGCACGTGCACGTAGCGCTTCGACTAATTCTTCATCGAACTCTTCGATTTCGAGCATTTCTTCCAGCGGCACGTAGGCTACTTCTTCCAGGGTTGTGAAACCCTCTTCCACCAACAGGCGGGCGACATCTTCATCCACTTCAAGATGCTGGATGAAAGAGTCGACCAGGCTATCAATTTCTTGGTCGCGCTTAGACTCCGCTTCCTCTTCGGTCATCACGTTGATACGCCAGCCGGTAAGTTCAGAGGCTAAACGCACATTCTGACCGCTACGACCAATGGCCTGAGCAAGGTTATCTTGCGCCACCGCCACATCCATCGCGTGGGCATCTTCATCCACTAAGATAGACCCAACATCGGCGGGTGCCATGGCGTTAATCACAAGCTGGGCAGGATTGTCGTCCCACAGCACGATATCAACGCGTTCGTTTTGCAGTTCCGAAGAGACCGCTTGAACGCGCGAACCGCGCATGCCCACACAGGCTCCCACAGGATCAATGCGGCGATCATTGGTTTTTACCGCAATTTTGGCACGCGACCCCGGGTCACGCGCCGCACCTTTAATCTCAATCAACTGCTCGGCGATTTCAGGCACTTCAATTTTGAACAGCTCAATAATCAGCTCGGGACAGGTCCGCGATAGCTGAAGCTGAGCACCGCGAGCATCTGGATCCACTTTAACCAACAGTGCACGCACCCGCTCATTCATGCGGTAACGCTCACCATGAATCATTTCATTGCGCGGCAAAAACGCTTCAGCGTTCTCGCCCAAATCAATGATCAGACCGTCACGGGTAGTCTTTTTAACAATACCCGCCACCAACTCGCCTTCACGATCAGCATATTGGCGCACGACTTCAGCCCGCTCAGCCTCGCGCACTTTCTGCACGATAACCTGCTTGGCGGTCTGCGCAGCAATACGTCCAAATGCAGCGTTTTCGATGCTTTTCTCGACAACGTCGCCTAACTTAAGCGGCGGATCACGCTGCTCGGCAATCGTTTCTTTAATTTCGTAATCAGGTGTTTCGAATTCGTCATCTTCCACAACGGTCCAGAAGCGGAAGGTTTCGTACTCCCCTGTGCGACGGTCAATATGCACGCGCACATTGGCTTCTTCTTTGTCAAAACGTTTGCGTGACGCGCTCGCAAGAGCGGCTTCTACCGCCTCGAAGATAACGTCGCGCGGGACGCCCTTCTCATTGGAGATCGCGTCAACGACCATTAAAATTTCTTTACTCATGCGTATGCCTCGCCAGAAAACCTATCCTTATGTGCATCACCCCGGCAGCCTGCCGACAGCGTCGCCACTCGGTCAATCGTCGAACTGCGGAACAATGTGAGCAGAATCAATACTTTCAATTGGAAAACAGTACTCTTCGCCATCCAACTGCAGCAGTATTTCATCCCCCTCAACACCGACCAAAAGCCCTTGGTACTTGCGCCGCCCATCAAAGGCAGTGCGCAGCTTGAGCGCGACATGATGACCTTGAAAGCGGGCAAACTGATCCAGGGAATACAAGGGGCGTGCCATGCCTGGCGAAGAGACTTCCAGCCGATACTCTCCGGCAATGGGGTCTTCCACATCCATGACTGCACTGACTTGGCGGCTAATATCTGCGCAATCTTCCACGCTGACACCATTCTCGCGCTCGATATAGATCACCAGCCGCGAATTTTTGCCCTGGGAAAGATGGTCGATGCCCCATAGCTCAAAGCCCATGGCGGCAACAACAGGTTCGATCAGCGCGTGAAGCGCAGCGTGTTTAGTGGCCACAGACAAAGCTCCTACAGCCGTTGCATCAGGCACCTGACCAGGAGTTATCAGAAAAGCTAGGTGGCTGATTGGCGTTACTCGGGAATGTGTCGCCGGCTATCCGAACGACATCCGCTATTAAGATATTCTTGCTAGTCAAAAGCTGCTAACAAAAAGCCCCTTCACTGGAAGGGGCTTTTTAAAATAAACCTTGAGTACCATCGTAGCAACATGTATCAGGCTTAACCTGTTAAGTGTGGTTGCTTTTTTCATTACTCGAAAAACAACCCATCACATGTAACTAGAAAATGGTAGCGGGGACCGGATTTGAACCGATGACCTTCGGGTTATGAGCCCGACGAGCTACCAGACTGCTCCACCCCGCATCAATCTAGGTCGTCGATAATAGACACTTACTTTGCTTACGTCAAGAACTACTTACGTAAACTGCCTTGCTGTCTAAAGCGACAAACCTAATTTTCTCTAAACAAAACAACTACTCTGGGAAGCTAGCGAGCCAGCAAAACAGATGGTGCCGAAGGCGGGACTTGAACCCGCACGACCATACGGTCACTACCCCCTCAAGATAGCGTGTCTACCAATTCCACCACTTCGGCAACAGGGGAGGCTAAAAACAACGGCGACTGAATCATCAACTACTTAGTCACTGCTTTCCTCTAGCACTGGCGCGGTATTATCCACACCTGCAGGCCTGTCGTCAAGCGTCGGAATACCCTGCTGCTGCTCAATTAAGCGCGAGTCTGGAATACCCGCCTCTGGCGCCTGAACAGCTTGCGTAGCAAAGTAGGCTAGCGCCATTGAGGTAACGAAGAAGCCTGCCGCCAAAATAGCCGTAGTCCGCGACAAGAAGTTACCGCTACCCCGCGAACCGAAGACCGTTTGTGACGCTCCGCCCCCGAAGGCGGCACCGGCTTCGGCGCCTTTACCCTGCTGAAGCAGAATGAGTACCACCAGGGCGACCGCAATCACCACATGGATCATAAGAATTGCAACTTGCATGGCGTTATCCTGCTGACTGACAAATGGCATAAAAATCATCGATCTTCAGTGAGGCTCCGCCCACTAGACCGCCGTCTATATCCGGCTGAGCAAGCAGCTCCGCCGCATTACTTGCATTCATGCTACCGCCGTAAAGCAACCGCAGCTGCTCTGCCAGCGACTTATCAAACCCCGCCTGATAGGCCCGAATACCGGCCATGACCTCCTGGGCCTGTTCAGGCGTCGCCGTACGCCCGGTACCAATCGCCCATACCGGCTCATAGGCAATCAAGACCTGTTTACGCTGATCAGGCTCTAAGCGGGACATAGCGTATCCCACTTGGCGCAGCACCACATCCATGGTGCGGCCCGCATCGCGCTCCTCCAGGGACTCTCCAACGCAGAGAATCGGCGTTAGCTCTACACTTAAGGCAGCTAATAACCGCGCGAAAACTTGCTCATCACTCTCTTTATAGAGCTGACGTCGCTCCGAGTGCCCTACCAGCACATAGGCAACCGTAAACTCTTTCAGCATACGACCACTCACTTCGCCGGTATGCGCGCCCGAGTGAAGAGGATTCAGGGTCTGCGCACCCAGTGTCAGCACCGTTCCTTCAAACGCCTGATGCGCCGCAGCCAAATAAGGAAACGGCGGAATGATAACGACATCTACATTCGTTGGCGACGCTGCGGCGGAGAAAGCCTGGCCGAACTCATTGATCAACGCCACGGAACCGTTCATCTTCCAGTTACCGGCAATTAAAGGCGTACGCATCGACTGTCCTCACTCAAGGTGGAGCGAAATGGTATAGGAGCGGCCTTGTCAAGACAACCGCTGTTGCAAGTCCAGGCTCGCTTTGTTGAGCAACATGGTGGCGTAAGTTAGCTAAGCAAGGTCTTCACTTGCCCGGCCAAATTACGTGCCAACTGGTCAACATCTAAGTGAGCGCGCCCTTCTACCATGACACGAATCAGTGGCTCAGTGCCTGACGGACGCAGCAGCACTCGCCCCTCATCGCCTAGCTCTTGCTCCAAAGCGGCAACCGCTTGCTGAAGAGGCGCAGACTCCATCAATTGCTTAGCGTTAGCATTGGCGGGCAAGCGTACATTAATGAGGACTTGAGGCACCTTTTCCAACTCTTTTAACAGTGTCGGCAGGCTTTTTTGCTCTCGCATCATCAGTGCCAATACCTGTAGCGCCGAGACAATCCCATCGCCCGTCGTTTGCACATGACCACACACAATATGTCCAGATGACTCGCCGCCAAGCTCCCAACCATTGTTAGCCATACGCTCCATGACAAAGCGATCCCCAACATTGGCTCGCTCAAAGGGAATACTCAGCTTATCAAGTGCCATCGCGAGGCCAAAATTGGACATCAACGTCCCCACCACACCGCCTTCAAGCAAACCACGCTCATGCCGGTCACGGGCGATCAAATAAAGAATATCGTCGCCATCCACTTCACGACCATCGCCATCCACCAGCAGCACCCGATCACCATCGCCATCAAAGGCAATTCCTAAGTCTGCGCTCTGTTGGATCACCGCAGCACGCAGCGCCGCAGGATGCGTGGAACCCACCTGCTGATTGATGTTGAGTCCGTCAGGGGAGGTGCCAATGGTCGACACATCAGCGCCTAGCTCACGAAAAACGTTAGGCGCGATATGGTAAGTGGCGCCGTGGGCGCAATCTAAAACAATCTTAAGGCCATGCAGGCTAAGCCGGTCGGGCAAGGTCGATTTACAAAACTCAATATAACGGCCCGCCGCATCGTCAATCCGTGTTGCTTTGCCCAGTTGAGCAGCCTCAGCGGTCGTCAGCGGCGCTTCAAGCATGGCTTCGATACGGTCTTCCGTTTCATCGGGCAGCTTTTTACCCTCAGCGGAGAAAAACTTGATGCCGTTATCATCGAATGGGTTATGCGAGGCGGAAATCACGATGCCCGCATCGGCGCGAAACGTACGAGTTAAGTAAGCGATCCCCGGCGTGGGCATCGGCCCTAGTAATGAGACATCGACACCCGCTGCGGAAAGACCTGCTTCCAACGCTGACTCAAACATATAGCCAGAGATACGCGTATCCTTGCCGATCAATACCCGGGTTCGCCCTTTATCCCGGCGTAGCACTTGACCCGCCGCCCACCCCAACTTAAGCATAAAGTCAGCCGTAATGGGTGCTTTACCCACCGTACCGCGAATACCATCCGTCCCAAAATAGCGCCTTGTCATACGTTAGACTCCTTATTCAACGACGGCTCACAGCCTTCCTGTAGCACCGCCCACGCCATATTGACCGCATCCACTGTGTCACCGACATCATGCACGCGTAGAATATTGGCACCGCGCTCTACCGCCATCGCAGTAAGCGCCAAACCACCTGCTAGACGCTCCTCGATTGGACGGCCTAATACCTTACCAATCATACTTTTGCGTGACATTCCTACCAATACAGGAAGCTCCAGTGTCTGCAGCGTTTCCATGTATTTGAGTAAGCGTAGATTGTGTTCGACGGTTTTGCCGAAGCCAAAACCAGGATCAATTATTATCCGATTACGACGTAACCCTGCGGCTTCACACTCGGCAATACGGCGTGCCAAATAGTCAGCCACTTCCTCTTCTATTGGGCGCTGATAAGCAGGCGCTTGCTGCATATTCTGGGGCTCGCCTTGGCGGTGCATTAAACAGACAGGCAACCCACTGCCTACCGCTGCTAGCAGCGCGCCTTCTCGCTCTAAAGCGCGCACATCGTTAATCATTCCAGCACCTAATTCGCCAGCCTCGCGTATCACCGCCGGGCAGCTGGTATCCACTGAGACCAACGCATCCAGCTCGCGCACCAAGGCCTCAATCACGGGCGCCACACGATCCAACTCCTGCTGTGAGCTGACTGGCTCAGCGCCTGGGCGGGTCGACTCCCCACCCACATCAATGATTGCCGCCCCTTCCGCCAGCATCCGCTCGGCATGACGCAACGCATCGTCTAACGCCACGTGCTGACCACCATCAGAAAAAGAGTCCGGCGTCACATTTAATATGCCCATCACGTGGGGAAACGATAGATCTAATAGGTGCCGCCCACAGCGTAGATGGAAAGCGTTGGCGGAAGTTTGCGTAGAAGAAGCGTCCAGAATTGATTTCATGCTGCAGCCTGATCAAGAAAAAAAGCATTGCTGTCGTATGCGTACAGCATAACAAAAAAGGCACCCCATGATGGGGTGCCTTCGGCTCAAACGCTGCTGTAACTATCTCAGCTATTTACCTCAGCTTTATGACTAGGGACCTGCAGGGCCACCTAATGGATCCGAGGGACGCCGACGAGGTTCGTCGTCATCTTCTGCACCATCACTTCCCGAGCCATCTCCAGAAACATTGGAAGGCGCATCTTCATCAGCTTTAGCCTGTGGCTTATCATCGCTGACAGGGGTACCGCCGCCCGACGAGTCTCCATCGTTCCAGCCTTCCGGCGGACGCGGCTCGCGCCCTTCCATGATGTCTTTCAACTGAGCGGCATCAATGGTTTCGTACTTCATTAAGGCTTCGGCCATCGCATCAAGTTTATCGCGATTGTCGGTCAGTATCTGACGCGCCTGCTCGTAGCAATCATCAATAATCTTGCGAATTTCTTTATCAAGACGCGTGGTGGTATCACCCGACTTCATCTTGCCGCCGCCTTGACCCGGGCCGCCGAGGAACTGATGCGATTCGTCCTCATCGTACATAATCGGGCCCATCTCATCCGACAAGCCCCACTTAGCGACCATGTTATGGGCAAGCTCAGTAGCTCGCTTGATGTCATTAGACGCACCGGTGGTGACACCGTTAGGGCCTAAGGTCATCTCTTCAGCAATACGACCACCAAATAGTGAGCAGATCTGCCCTAAAATTTGTTGCTTCGACAGGCTATAGCGATCCTCTTCCGGCAAGAACATGGTCACACCCAACGCACGACCGCGCGGGATGATAGTGACCTTGTAAACCGGGTCATGGGAAGGCACCACTAAACCAATAATCGCGTGACCCGATTCGTGATAAGCCGTATTGAGCTTCTCTTTATCGGTCATGACCATCGATTTGCGCTCAGCGCCCATCATGATCTTATCTTTGGCAAGCTCCAGCTCTTCCATGCTCACGAGGCGCTTGTTACGGCGCGCCGCGAACAGGGCAGATTCGTTAACCAAGTTAGCCAAATCCGCACCAGAGAAACCTGGCGTACCGCGTGCGATTATTTGTGGCTTAACGTCGTCTGCTAGCGGCACTTTACGCAGGTGAACGCCCAAGATGTGTTCACGACCACGAATATCGGGCAAGCCTACGGTTACCTGACGGTCAAAGCGACCTGGACGCATTAGCGCAGGGTCAAGCACGTCTGGACGGTTGGTTGCGGCAATTACGATGATGCCCTCATTTGCTTCAAAGCCATCCATCTCAACCAGCAGTTGGTTCAACGTCTGTTCACGCTCGTCGTTACCACCACCCATGCCGGTACCGCGTGAGCGACCAACAGCGTCAATCTCATCGATAAAGATAATGCACGGCGCCTGCTTCTTGGCTTGCTCAAACATGTCACGAACACGAGACGCGCCGACACCCACGAACATTTCAACGAAGTCAGAACCAGAAATGGAAAAGAACGGCACTTTCGCTTCACCAGCAATCGACTTCGCTAGCAGCGTTTTACCGGTACCCGGAGGACCCACCATCAGTACGCCGCGGGGAATCATACCGCCCAGGCGCTGAAATTTGGTCGGGTCGCGCAGAAAGTCAACCAGCTCTTCTACTTCTTCTTTTGCCTCATCACACCCTGCAACGTCTGCAAAGGTGGTCTTGATTTGGTCTTGAGAGAGAAGCTTCGCCTTCGATTTGCCAAAGCTCATCGGCCCGCCTTTACCACCACCGGCTCCGCCCTGCATTTGGCGCATAAAGAACATGAAGATGCCCAAGATCAGCAAGATCGGGAAGCTGGCAATAAGTAGCCGCGTCCAGATACTTTGCTGTGCAGGCTCGGTGCCAACAACGGTGACGTTATTGCTCAGCAGGTCATCCATCAGACGAGGATCTTCCGCCGAGGGGCGAATGGTCTGAAACTCAGAGCCGTCCGTACGCTCACCACGGATGGTATACCCATCAATAGTGACGCTACGCACCTGCTGATTTTGCACCTGCTGCACAAACTGGGAATAGTTTGTGGTCTGCGGTGCGCTTTCCGTACTGAAATTATTGAACACTGTCAGTAGGACGGCCGCGATGACCAACCACAGAATCAGGTTCTTCGCCATATCGTTCAAGGGGCTACCCTCATTACAAGAATCCGTCAGTTAAATCCTGGTGCTGAATCCATCCTGGTGCGAGTAAAGCTATCACTAGGACATTATATCAACATCAAGCGTTCAACCATTGCCAAGGCATATTATGCCCCGGGCCATCTGTGTCACGCGCGTTTATTGCGTCTAATGTGACACACGTTGCGCCTGCCTGTCTGGCAATCGCGCTGATAAATCTTGGCTATGAACCACGCGGGCAGCCATCAAGTTGCACAAATAGTTACCCGCGAAACCCTTCTGCCAGAAAATATACTTCTCGGGAACGGGCCCGTGACGCATCTGGCTTACGGGTTACTACTTTGCTAAAACTACCGCGCAACTCCTTCAGGTAGGCATCAAACCCCTCACCTTGGAATACTTTAGCTAAAAATCGACCACCAGGGGACAACGTTTCGCGGGCTAGCTCCAACGCTAACTCCACCAAATACATCGCCTGAGGCTGATCAATCGCCGCCATACCACTCATATTGGGGGCCATATCCGACATCACAAGGTCTACACGGCGATTAGCAAGACGTTTTAGTATCGCTTCCAGTACCGCTTCTTCGGTGAAATCACCTTGGATAAAATCCACACCGGCTAAGGCATCCATCTCTAATATATCAGAGGCGATGACCACACCTTCAGGCCCTACCTTATCTGCAGCGACCTGACTCCAACCTCCAGGGGCCGCGCCCAAATCAATCACCGTCATACCCGGGCGCAGCAATTTATCCTTCTCATCCAGTTCTAGCAGCTTGTAGCTTGCACGTGAACGATAGCCATCTTGCCAGCTCTGCTTCACATACTGGTCATCAAAATGCTCTTTCTTCCAGTTATTGCTGGTTTTGCTCACTGAATGTTTACGACTTGGGGGCTTTTGCTGCATGTAGGAATCTAACACTGAAATTAGAGATGGGCGCTTTCACGCGATCGCTTTCACTCGATGGCGTTTCACCGTAAGATGGAGCGTTAAGCGCTAACCGGGATACCGCAAGATACCATGAGCTTGTCACAGGCACAAAAGAAAGCATTTCGTAGCATTGGCCACCATCTTAACCCAGTGGTCACCGTTTCTGAGAACGGGGTCTCCGAAAATTTGCTCGCAGAACTTAATCGCGCGCTCACTGATCACGAACTGATCAAAGTGAAAATCGCCCTTCCTGATCGTGATGATCGTGCTGGCATGATAGCCGAACTGATCGCCAACAGCCGTGCCGACCTTGTGCAAACCATTGGTAAAATGGCCCTGCTTTACCGCAGGAATCCGCAGGTGAATCCCAAGCTGTCCAATGTTACCCGTTTTGAGAACCACCACGGACGGCATTAACTGCCAGATAGTCCAAACGCCCCCTCAGCCAATGCGTTAGCTGAGGGGGCGTTTTACGTTACACGTACTCGACGCTACCTATTTCATACTCGACATCGCCACCGGGGGTTTTCACCACCACGATATCCCCCTCCTCTTTGCCAATCAGGGCACGAGCAATAGGCGAGGTGACTGAGATGCGGCCTGATTTAATGTCGGCCTCATCTTCACCGACAATGCGATAGGTCATTTCTGCATCAGTATCTAGGTTTAGCAGTGATACGGTCACACCAAAAATCACCTTTCCAGTGTTTGGTAACTTAGTGACATCAATCACCTGAGCCACGGAAAGCTTGCTCTCGATCTCCTGAATACGTCCTTCGATAAACCCTTGCTGTTCGCGAGCAGCATGATACTCAGCGTTCTCTTTAAGATCGCCGTGCTCACGCGCTTCAGCGATGGCCGCGATCACCTGGGGACGCGCTTCGCCTTTCAGATGATCAAGCTCTTCACGAAGGCTTCTTTCTCCCGCCACTGTCATCGGGACCTTATTCATTGACTTGCTCCTGCATGCAGATCCTGAAGGCGCCGCACCGTAATTTCCCTACCGTACTCAAGCGCCATACAAACAGCATTAGCGCCCGCCAAGGTGGTCGCATAGGGCACCTTGCGCGAGAGAGCTGTACGGCGAATGACCGAGGAGTCGTTGATAGCCTGACGACCTTCGGTAGTGTTCACAATGTAGGCAATTTCGTCGTTCTTAAGCAGATCGACGATATGGGGACGGCCTTCGTAGACTTTATTGACGTGCTCCACGGCCAGACCGGCCGCTTCTAACGCAGCCGCTGTGCCCCGCGTTGCACATAGCGTAAAGCCTAATGCTAACAGAGAACGACCCACTTCGATAAGCCCCGCCTTATCCGGCTCGCGCACGGAAAGGAAGGCTTTACGGTCACCGGTCAACGCAGGAATCGCCTCACCAGCGCCTAACTGCGCTTTAAAGAAGGCCTCTGCGAAGGTGTCACCTGAACCCATGACTTCGCCGGTAGACTTCATCTCTGGCGAAAGGATCGGATCAACGCCTGGGAATTTATTGAACGGGAAGACGGCTTCTTTGACACTATAGAAGTGCGGCACGATCTCTTTTTCAAAGCCCTGCTCAGCCAGGGTCTTACCTGCCATACAACGCGCGGCGACCTGCGCCAAGGAGGTGCCAATACACTTGGAGACAAACGGCACGGTACGCGAGGCGCGGGGGTTAACCTCGATCACGTAGATCTCGCCATCTTGCCACGCAAGCTGCACGTTCATTAAGCCTTTCACGCCCAGCTCAACCGCCATCTGCTTAACCTGCTCACGCATTTCGTCCTGCACATCGGCAGGCAGCGAGTAAGGCGGTAGCGCACAAGCAGAGTCACCGGAGTGAACGCCCGCTTGCTCGACGTGCTGCATGATGCCGCCAATCACTACCTGCTGGCCGTCTGACACCGCATCGATATCAACCTCAATCGCAGCGCTCAAAAAGTGATCAAGCAGTACGGGCGAGTCATTGGAGACCTTCACCGCGTGAGTCATGTAATTCTCAAGCTCGGAGGCATCGTAGACGATCTCCATCGCCCGACCACCCAGCACGTAACTGGGGCGAACCACCAGCGGATAGCCAATCGCTTCTGCTTTATCAAACGCTTCGGCAAAGCTGCGTGCCGTGGCATTAGGTGGCTGCTTCAGGCCGAGCTTGTCGATCATCACCTGGAAGCGTTCACGGTCTTCAGCCCGGTCGATCGCGTCCGGCGTAGTGCCAATAATCGGCACACCGGCCGCTTCTAGCTCACGGGCCAATTTCAGCGGTGTTTGACCACCGAACTGCACGATCACGCCTACCGGCTTCTCTTTGTCGGCGATTTCGAGCACATCTTCCAACGTCACCGGTTCAAAGTAGAGACGATCAGAAGTGTCATAGTCGGTAGAAACAGTCTCCGGGTTGCAGTTGACCATGATGGTTTCATAGCCGTCATCGCGCATAGCGAAAGCGGCGTGAACACAGCAGTAGTCAAACTCGATACCCTGGCCGATTCGGTTGGGGCCACCGCCCAGCACCATAATTTTCTGGCGGTCAGAAACATCCGCCTCGCACTCCTCTTCATAGGTGGAGTACATGTAGGCCGTATCGGAGGCAAACTCAGCGGCGCAGGTATCAACGCGCTTGTAGACCGGGCGAATGCCTGCTGCGTGACGCGTCTGACGAAACTCTTTTTCACTGACGTTAAGCAATTTGGCCAAGCGCGCATCACCAAAGCCTTTACGCTTGAGCTGGTAGATCTCACGGGCGGAGAAATCGCTCAGCATGCGTTTGGCAACGGCATTTTCAGTTAGCACTAAATCTTCCAACTGCACCAGGAACCAGGGATCGATATTGGTCAGCGCGAACACTTCATCGACGCTCATACCTGAACGCATGGCGTCAGCCACGTAGAAAATACGCTCGGCACCGGCGGCCTGCAGCTCGCCCTGGATGATCGCCATGTTGTCAGGCGTAAAATCGGTAATGATCGGATCAAGACCATCGTTACCCGTTTCCAGCCCGCGCAGCGCTTTCTGCAGCGACTCCTGGAACGTACGGCCAATCGCCATCACTTCCCCCACCGACTTCATCTGCGTCGTCAGGCGATCATTGGCCTGGGGGAATTTCTCGAAGGTAAAGCGCGGAATTTTGGTAACCACGTAGTCGATGGACGGCTCGAACGATGCAGGCGTGCGGCCACCGGTAATATCGTTCTGCAGTTCATCCAGGGTATAACCAATCGCCAATTTCGCGGCGATTTTGGCAATCGGGAAACCCGTCGCTTTAGAGGCCAGCGCAGAAGAGCGCGACACCCGTGGGTTCATTTCGATCACCACTAGGCGCCCGGTCTTGGGGTCCATACCAAACTGAACGTTGGAGCCACCGGTCTCTACGCCAATCTCGCGTAGCACCGCGAGGCTGGCATCACGCATGATCTGATACTCTTTATCCGTGAGCGTTTGCGCCGGTGCTACAGTGATGGAGTCACCAGTGTGCACGCCCATGGGGTCAAAGTTTTCGATCGCGCAGACGATGATGCAGTTGTCGTTTTTATCACGCACAACTTCCATCTCGTACTCTTTCCAACCCAGCAGCGACTCATCAATGAGCAGCTCGTGGTTGTTGGAAAGCTCAAAACCGCGGGTACAGATTTCTTCGAACTCTTCCTTGTTGTACGCTACGCCGCCGCCAGAGCCGCCCATGGTATAGGAAGGGCGAATAATCGTCGGGAAACCCAGCTCAGCCTGAATTTCCCAGGCCTCATCCATGGTGTGCGCGACTTTCGCTTTTGGGCACTCCAACCCAATGCGCTTCATGGCCTTATCGAACAGATCGCGGTCTTCGGCCATATTGATCGCGTCAGCGTTGGCACCGATCATCTCCACGCCGTACTTTTCCAACACGCCGTGCTTTTCAAGCTCAAGCGCACAGTTCAGCGCTGTCTGGCCACCCATGGTGGGCAGAATCGCATCAGGGCGCTCGACCTCAATGATCTTTTCCACTGCCTGCCAGGTAATCGGCTCGATATAGGTGGCATCGGCCATGGCCGGGTCAGTCATGATGGTGGCGGGGTTGGAGTTGACCAGAACAACTCGGTAACCCTCTTCGCGCAGCGCTTTACACGCCTGGGCGCCGGAGTAGTCGAATTCGCAGGCCTGACCAATCACAATAGGGCCAGCGCCAATGATCAAAATAGTGTTGATGTCGGTACGCTTAGGCATAACGGTTCCCGCAAAAAATGGTGACGATGAGCGACAAATACGACGTTGCGATAGAACGATGTAGTAGCGCGAAGCGTTAGCGGCGCGCCTGCATCATATCCACGAAGCGATCAAACAGCGGCGCCACATCCCGCGGGCCGGGGCTCGCTTCTGGGTGACCTTGAAAGCTGAACGCGGGTCGGTCGGTGCGCTCGATGCCTTGCAAGGTGCCGTCGAATAGCGAACGGTGCGTTGCGCGCACATTGGCGGGCAACGTTGCTTCATCCGCGGCAAAGCCGTGGTTCTGACTGGTGATCATCACCGTACCGCTATCCAAATCCTGCACCGGATGGTTGGCACCGTGGTGGCCGTGGCTCATTTTGACGGTCTTAGCACCGGAAGCCAGCGCTAACAGCTGATGGCCTAGACAGATACCAAACACCGGCGTATCCGTTTCCAGCACTTCCTGGATCGCTTTAATGGCGTAATCGCAGGGTTCTGGGTCGCCGGGGCCGTTAGCTAAAAATACGCCATCGGGTTTCATCGCCAACACGTCAGCGGCAGGCGTTTGCGCGGGCACCACCGTCAGGCGGCAGCCGCGCGACGCCAGCATACGCAGAATGTTAAATTTCACGCCGTAGTCATAAGCCACCACATGGTAGGGGCGCTCAATTTGCGTGGTATCAGCGTAGCCTTCCCCCAACGTCCACTCACCTTCAGACCACTCGTAGGCTTCTGTGCACGACACTACTTTGGCCAGATCCATGCCTTTCAAGCCAGGAAAAGCTTTGGCGGCTTCTAACGCCCGCGCGACCGCATCATTACCTTCAGCGTCGGCGCCTGCCAAAATTGCACCGTTCTGGGCGCCTTTATCGCGCAAAATGCGCGTTAGGCGGCGGGTATCAATATCGGCGATGCCCAACACGTTCTGGCTTTTCAGGTAGTCCGACAGCGACTGCTCAGAGCGGAAGCTGCTGGCCATCAGAGGCAGGTCACGAATGACCAAACCCGCAGCGGCAATGCCGTTAGATTCAACGTCTTCAGCGTTAACGCCAGTATTGCCGATGTGGGGATAAGTGAGGGTAACGATTTGGCGAGTATAAGAGGGGTCAGTGAGGATTTCTTGGTAGCCGGTCATGGCCGTATTGAACACCACCTCACCGCTTGTTAGTCCATCCGCGCCAATGGCTATACCGTGGAACACACTGCCATCTTCCAGGGCCAATATTGCGGGTTTGCTCAATGCGGGGTTATTCAAAACAAGGTCCTCCCATGCTGGTGGGAGCCTGTTGGGCGCAGGCTCAGCAATTTCTTGATTAATCCACGACGCTCATTATTAACACTACCGCTATTAAAGCGTCTGTGATTAAAACAAGGGCCGTAAAAAAGCGGGACGAAGCCGATAAAAAGAATCGGTTTCATCCCGCTTGTTGTTCTATGCACTTCAGAGCTGCTTAGCCTATCTCTCGATAACAGCAAACCCTGAGGGGCAGGCTTTAGGCTGGCCAACGCAACAAGCGCGCCGTTTTAAGGTCTGTAAGTCAGAGCTTATAAGCCACCCGGCCAAAATTTTTGAAATGTTACAGGAATTCTTGAGCTAAGACTACCCCTAACGACCACTCAACCTCAGGTTGAAGGTAGTTTTTGCCCAGTAGCACCCCTACTCCAGTCCCAACACGTCCTGCATATCGTAACGGCCATTTTCTTTATCAGCGACCCAGCGCGCTGCACGTACAGCACCTTTGGCAAAGGTCATGCGGCTGGAGGCTTTATGAGTAATTTCGATGCGCTCGCCTTCAGTGGCAAACATCACAGTGTGTTCGCCGACAATGTCGCCTGCGCGCACGGTGGCAAAGCCAATCTCTTTATCGGTGCGTGGGCCGCACTGGCCTACCCGTTCAAACACACCATGATCTTTTAAATTACGCCCCAGGCTTTCGGCAATCACTTCGCCCATTTTGATCGCGGTACCGGAAGGCGCATCAACCTTATGGCGGTGGTGGGACTCGATCACTTCAATATCGTAGCCTTCATCGCCCAGCGCTTTAGCGGCAGTTTGGAGCAGCTTCAGAGTCAGGTTAACGCCAACACTCATGTTGGGCGCAAATACCATGGCAACTTTATCGCGATAGCTGTCGAGCTGACTTAGCTCATCATCGCTCATACCGGTGGTACCAATCACGATACGCTTGCCGTGCTCGGCGCAGAACGCCAGATTACCCAGCGTAACTTGCGGAGCAGTGAAGTCGATTAACACATCGAAGTCATCCACTATTGATTCAAGCGAATCTACTGCAACAACGCCGCGTTTACCCACGCCCGCAAGCTCACCGATATCAGCACCTGTTAAAGAGCTGCCTGGCTCCACGATGCCACCGGCAAGCGATGCCTCAGCATCCTGCTCAACAGCGTTTACCAACGTACGGCCCATGCGGCCAGCCACGCCTACAATGGCAATTCGGGTCATGCGAACTCCTGCGCTCTGCGTTCCGGTGCATAAAACTAAGTGTTAAAAAACTATGTGTTCAAAAACTACGTGTTCAAAAATTGCCGCAATTATAGCAGACGCACCAGCGCATTAGACGCCCTTCCTTGCTGACATGAAGACTCAGCTTAGTTCTCCCACACAATCGCCAGCTCTTCACCTCCCGCCATGCGTATAAGATGGCGCTCGACCACGCCTTCCAGCTCATCCAAATGCTCCTCTTCAAGCGTTTCGATGGCGACCACCAATTTGTCCGGCTCAGCGAGCATTATGCAGGTACCGGTTGCAAAGGTGATTTTGCCTTGCTGGTCGGTCTGTTCTACCTCCAGCTTATGCGCCCAGTGTTTGCATAAGCGATTGATTAAACGCTCACCGGAAGGGGTAGCAATTTCAGCACGGGAAAGCGGCATAGCGAATTCTCCATTGAGGTAATGATTTGTCATCCAGTAGCGTACTGCGAGTGGCTATCTACGCCAAGCGACGAATGCTAACGCGTTGGAACGGTGTGTTTTCATGCCGTTTTAAATCTTCTTTTCAGCATTACGCCTCCCTAACCAAAAGACCTGGCGACAATTATCGTCGAAGCAGCCATTTAAGCCGCCGCCCTTCCATCGCCGCGAGCGCTACCCCGGTTAACATCAGCGGTAACGCTAGCAAAAAGCCGCTGGATACCGGTATGCCAAACAGCACCCAATCCGCCATCACAGGCCATACCAGGGCAATATATTCAAAAGGCGCCAGTCGCGATGCTTCCGCGTAGCGTAGAGCTAATGTCATCGCAATATGGGCAGCACCGCCAAACAGGCCTGATAGCACCAACAGCGCAAACTCCACCCGGTTAAGCGTCGCCCAGCCCAGCGGCAGCGTAGCAAGCCCGGCCAGGGCTGCCACCACAATAAAGTAGAAGGCGATTGAAGCCGCCGTTTCGGTTCGCGAAATACGCCTGACCGTAAGCAGCGCCCCTGCAGTTAACAACGCACCCAGTGCGCCCAGGGCGTAACCCGTTATTTGCCCATTGCTTGAACTGGCCCCAAGCCCAGGTAAGATCAGCACTGCAACGCCAGCCAGCGCCAACACAATGCCGCCCGCGCGATAAAGCGAAAAGCGCTCCCCCAATAGCAGCACGCCACCCACTGCCATAAAGACCGGCGTTAGCTGGGCGAGCAGGGTCGCCTCAGCAACCGGCAACAGTGCCACCGCCGCAAAGGAGGCAAACATCGCCGCCGCTCCCAGCCCAGATCGCAGCGCATGCCCCAACGGGCGGCGCGTCGCTAGCCCTTGAGGAAACTCACGCCGGAGCACAAGAAAAACAACGATAGGCAGCAGTGCAAACAGCGAACGATAAAAAACCGATTGCCCCACTGGCACTTCTTCACTGACTGCTTTAATGCACACCAACATGCCGGTAAATAGCAGGCCTGACAGCACCCGCAACCCAATGCCCATGGCGGGCCTATCTTCAAGGTGTTCCATTGCGCTTAGCATTCCTTAGATAGCAAAAACCCCCGGCGAACCGAGGGCTTTTGAACAAAACAGCTAACTACAGATCATTCTAGAACCTAAGACTTCATATCTTCAAAAAAGCTTTTCACACTGTCGAAGAAGCCGGTCTTCTTGGGCGAGTGGCTGTGGCTATTGCTGCCATCGAAGCTCTCTTGTAGCTGGCGCAGTAGATCGCGCTGCTCGTCGTTAAGCTTCACCGGTGTTTCAACCACGACCTTGCATAGAAGATCGCCTGCTACACCGCCACGCACGGGCTTCACGCCTTTACCACGCAGGCGGAACAGCTTGCCTGTTTGGGTTTCGGGCGGAATTTTCAGCTTCACGCGACCATCGAGTGTGGGTACTTCAAGCTCGCCACCTAGTGCTGCATCAACGAAGTTGATCGGTACTTCACACTGTAGGTGTTTACCATCACGCTGGAAAATATGATGCGGCTTGATTGCGACCTGCACGTACAGATCACCAGGCGGGCCACCGTTAACGCCGCTTTCGCCTTCACCATTTAAGCGAATGCGGTCACCGGTATCCACACCGGGCGGAATCTTGACGGAAAGCGTGCGCGTTTCACGTACACGTCCTTCACCATTACACTTATGGCACGGCACTTTAATGTGCTGCCCAGAGCCATGACAGGTGGGGCAGGTTTGCTGAACGGCAAAGAAGCCCTGCTGCATGCGCACTTGGCCATGACCATGACAGGTAGGGCAGGTCTCTTTACTGGAACCGGGTTCAGCACCGCCGCCATCGCAACGGTCACACTCAATATGACGCGGTACGCGAATATCGACCGTGGTGCCAGCAACAGCACTTTCCAGATCCAGCTCTAAGTTGTAGCGAAGGTCGGAACCACGTGCCGGGGCATTGGGGCCACGACGACGGCCACCACCGCCACCAAAAATATCGCCAAACACATCGCCGAAAATATCGCTAAAGTCGCCGGCACCCGCACCGCCACCAAAACCACCGCCTTGGCCGTCAACGCCTGCATGGCCAAACTGGTCATAGGCAGCGCGCTTTTCGCCGTCGCTAAGCACTTCATAGGCTTCAGACACCTCACGGAATTTTTCCGCTGAAGTGTTATCGTCCGGGTTTCGGTCAGGGTGGAATTTTTGCGCCAAACGGCGATAGGCCTTCTTGATCTCTTTCTGATCGGCCCCTTTTTCAACACCCAGGACTTCGTAATAATCGCGTTTGGACATAGGCCCTACGCCTCCTGGTTAGCTATGTGCGTCTTGGCCGCGGAAACAGCAACGCGGGAGTTAGCTCCCGCGTCACCGCTTTCCTTGGCAGAAAGAGGTTAATTACTGCTTTTTCTGATCGTCGTTGACTTCTTCGTACTCGGCGTCAACTACGTCATCTTCTGGCTTGGAGCCTGTGCTTTCGCCCTCACCACCCTCTTGCTGAGCCGCTTCCGCCTGCTCGGCGTACATTTTCTGCGCTAGCTGGCCGGAGGCTTCGGTCAACGCATCCAGTTTTTTCTGGATGTTGTCAGCATCGTCACCTTTAATCGCTTCTTCAAGCTCGGCGATTGCGGTCTGAATCGTTTGCTTCTCGTCTTCCGTCGCTTTGTCGCCTGCTTCTTCCAGTGTTTTCCGCGTGGCGTGAATCATGCCATCGGCTTGGTTACGCAGCTGTACCAGTGTTTCAAACTTTTTATCTTCTTCCGCGTGCGCTTCTGCATCGCGAACCATCTGATCAATCTCTTCGTCCGACAAGCCGCTAGAGGCTTTAATGATAATGGACTGCTCTTTGCCAGTGGCTTTGTCTTTCGCCGATACGTTCAAGATACCGTTGGCATCCAGATCAAAGGCAACTTCAACCTGCGGCACACCGCGTGGGGCAGGCGGAATGTCGGCGAGATCAAAGCGACCCAGCGATTTGTTCTGCGCAACTTGCTTACGCTCACCCTGAACGACGTGAATGGTCACGGCCGTTTGGTTGTCATCCGCGGTTGAGAAGGTTTGTGTCTTCTTGGTCGGGATGGTGGTGTTCTTATCGATCAGCGGCGTCATCACGCCACCCAGGGTTTCGATACCCAGGGTTAGCGGAGTAACGTCGAGCAGCAGCACGTCTTTAACGTCACCGCCCAGTACGCCACCTTGAATCGCTGCACCAACGGCAACCGCTTCGTCAGGGTTGACGTCTTTACGTGCTTCTTTACCGAAGAAGTCAGCCGCCTTCTTCTGCACCATCGGCATACGTGTCTGACCACCGACCAAGATTACTTCGTCGATTTCCGATGCTGACAGGCCAGCGTCTTTCAGCGCCATTTTGCAAGGCTCAAGCGAACGCTGAACCAAATCTTCAACCAGCGACTCAAGCTTGGCGCGCGTCACCTTAACGTTAAGGTGTTTCGGGCCAGTGTTATCAGCCGTGATGTAAGGCAGGTTCACGTCAGTATGCTGAGCGCTAGACAGCTCAATCTTGGCTTTTTCAGCGGCTTCTTTCAGGCGCTGCATGGCCAGGTTGTCGCCAGAAAGATTAATACCGCTATCGGCCTTGAACTGGTCAACCAGGTAGTTGATCAATGCTAGGTCAAAATCTTCGCCGCCCAGGAAGGTGTCGCCGTTGGTGGCCAACACTTCAAACTGAGTTTCGCCGTCAACGTCAGCAATTTCGATGATAGAAATATCGAAAGTACCGCCACCCAGGTCATACACGGCGATGGTTTTGTCGCCGCGCGATTTGTCCATACCGTAGGCCAGTGCGGCAGCGGTTGGCTCATTGATGATGCGCTTAACGTCTAAACCCGCAATGCGACCTGCGTCTTTAGTGGCTTGACGCTGGCTGTCGTTGAAGTAAGCAGGCACGGTAATAACCGCTTCGGTCACCGGCTCGCCAAGGTAATCTTCAGCGGTCTTCTTCATTTTCTTCAGCACTTCCGCACTTACTTGCGGAGGAGCCATTTTCTTGCCTTTTACCTCTACCCAGGCATCACCGTTATCAGCTTCGGTGATTTTGTACGGCACCATTTTGATATCTTTTTGGACGACGTCGTCTTTAAAGCGACGGCCAATCAGGCGCTTGATGGCGTACAGGGTGTTTTCTGGGTTAGTTACCGCTTGGCGCTTAGCCGCTTGACCTACCAGCGTTTCTCCATCATCGGTATAAGCGATAATGGATGGTGTGGTACGGCCACCTTCGGCGTTTTCAATCACCTTAGCGCTGTCACCATCGAGCACGGCCACACAAGAGTTAGTGGTGCCCAGGTCGATACCAATAATACGTCCCATAGCAATAACCTCGAATTTGGTAGTTATAAACAAAAAACTGAAAATTTAGCTTTTAAAGCTTATCTGCGGGTTTCCCCGCTGGGTTGCCCTTTATTTGGGGGCCACCGCTGGCTTTTCAAGGCTTTTTTTCACACCTTGTGTTGCCATTTATTTAATTGGCTTTCTGACTCACCACCACCATGGCCGGGCGCACTAGACGACCATTGAGCAAATAGCCTTTCTGCATAACGTCCATCACGGTGTTCGGATCAAGATCAGGGTTGGGCACCATGGCCATTGCTTCATGCACCTGGGGATCGAAGGGCTCGCCGTGTGGCTCAACGCTCTCAACGCCAAACTTGTTGAGCACATCAAGCTGCATCTTCAGGGTCATGGAAACGCCTTCGCGATGAATGTCTGAGGCCCCTTCTTTCATGGTTTCAAGCGCCTTCTCCAGGCTATCCACCACAGGCAACAACTCTTTAACAAATTTCTCTAGGGCAAACTTGCGGGCTTTTTCCGCTTCTTGCTCAGCGCGACGGCGCACGTTTTGTGCTTCGGCGGCGGCGCGCAAAGTCTGGTCTTTGGCCTCAGCCAGGCTTTGCTCTAACTCACTTACCTGGGCAGCCAGCATTTCCGCTTCAGGATTATCAATGCTGCCTTCCAAGGGCTCTTCATCGTTAATCAGTCCCTCTAGCTCACCTTCCATCAGGCGCGCTTCAGCCTCTTGCTCAGCGGCCTGCTCGGCACCATCCGCCTCGTGCTCACGGCGGGCCAGCTCGTCGTCCAACGGTGTTTGCGGCTCTTTTGCCATGTCGTGCTCCTAAAAAGTAACGCGCTGCCACCCTAGGCCAGACGCAAATAAATGAAGTTTTAACTAACTATGTTGGCTATATGGGGGCCATAAATTCCATCTCAAGAGGTGCATTGAAGTGAGTTATTAACTACTGTATAAATCAACAACTATTGGATAAGTATCCAGCTTCTGTGCTGAACCGCCTCAGGAGGCGCTATGCTTACTCAGCTTGCCATTCAAGATTTCGCCATTGTCGACCACTTAGAGCTCGATCTCACCGGCGGCATGACCGCGATTACCGGGGAAACCGGCGCGGGAAAATCCATTCTACTTGGGGCGCTTGGGCTATGCCTGGGCGAGCGTGCCGATGCCGGCAGCGTGCGCCACGGCCGCGAGCGTACGAATCTCTCCGCACGGTTTGATATTCAGCACCTGCCTGCCGCTGTGGAATGGCTTCACTCCCGAGAGCTACCCACTGACGAGTGCTTACTGCGCCGGGTGGTAACGGCGAGTGGCCGCTCCAAAGCGTGGATCAACGGTCATCCTGTGACTATTTCCGATTTAAAGTCGCTGGGCGAGCAGCTCATTCAAATTCATGGTCAGCATGCCCATCACGCGCTAATGCGCGAAGAGACGCACCTGACGCTGCTAGATGATTATGCGGATCTCAACGGTGCCACCGCGCAGTTAGCCGATACCTTTCGTGAGTGGCGCAATGCTCGACGCAAACTTAAAAAACTAAGCGAAGAAGGCAGCGAAGTAGAAGCAAAGCGGCAATTATTGCGTTACCAGGTTGAAGAACTCGATCAACTGGGGTTAGCCGAGGGTGAATTAGCCACACTTGAGGAAGAGCAACACACTCTAGCCCATGCTGAAGAGACGCTGCGTGAAACTCAGTTTGCGGCTGACTGCTGCGCTAGCGATGAAGGCGGCGCGCACTCCTTACTAAACCAAGCCTTTGCTCACCTAAGCGCTTTGCCGGGTAGCGACAAAGGCACATTGGCAAACACTCTTGCGATGCTGAGCGATGCGCGGATACAGGTGGAAGAAGCCTCCAGTGAGCTGAATCGTTTGGCGAGTACAACCGAATTAGACCCTGAACGGCTCGCTTGGGTTGAAGAGCGAATGACCGATGTCCACCGCATTGCGCGTAAGCATCATATTGCCCCCGAAGAGCTCTGCGCGTTACACGCCAACTTACAGCGGGAAGTCGCCCAGCTGGAAGAAGGCGGCGGTGATCTTGAAGCATTAAGCGCCCAGGTGGTTGAGTACCGTGAACGCTACCGCCAGGAGGCTAAAAAAATCAGCGACAGCCGTCAGAAAGCAGCGGTTCGCCTAGGCAAAGAGGTACAGCAACAGTTGGCCTTTTTGGCCATGGGCAAAGCGCGTTTTGAAGTGGAAGTAACTGGCAAAGATGCACCCAGCCCAGAAGGGCTTGATCGCGTGCAGTTTTTGATTAGCGCCAATCCTGGCCAACCCGCCCGACCATTGGCCAAAATCGCCTCTGGCGGTGAGCTTTCGCGCATCAGCTTGGCGATACAGGTGGTGGCAGCAACGCACTCCACCGTCCCAAGTTTGATCTTTGATGAAGTGGACGTGGGTATTTCCGGTGCGACCGCTGAAATCGTTGGCCAGTTGTTACGCAAGCTAGGCGAGAACGGTCAGGTAATGACTGTTACGCACTTACCCCAAGTAGCGGCTCAAGCACACCAGCACTTGCATATTGAGAAGCAGGCAAAACGCGATACAACGCTTACCCAAATGGCGCTGCTTGATGAGCGCGGCCGTATCAGTGAGCTGGCCCGTATGCTTGGTGGTATCACGCTCTCTGACCAAACCCTCGCACACGCCCGTGAAATGCTGCACGCTAGCCAGCGCCCACCACACTGAGCCCCTTAGCGGCACTTTCGTTCACGTACAGATTTCGCTTACGCACAGATAGGACGCATATAAAACGCCCCTGCTTGCTCAACCAATTCGTTTAATAGCGAATCACTTGAACAAGTCAGGGGCATTTAGGGGCACAACCCACGCTTTATTTTCTATTCGTGGGTCCGCTGTCTTGGCGCGTTACGTCTGAGCCACGCGGGCGAACGTATAGCACTAGGGCATGATCTACCAGCTCGTAGCCATGCTCTTCGGCGATCTCTTGCTGACGACGTTCAATAATTTCATCAACAAATTCTATGATCTCACCGCTTTCAAGGCACACCATATGATCATGGTGATCCTCTTGGGTCATCTCAAATACCGCATGGCCACCGTCAAAATTATGACGAATAACCAAGCCCGCCGACTCAAACTGAGTCAATACGCGGTACACGGTTGCCAAGCCAACATCTTCGCCCGCATCAATCAGTGTTTTGTACACTTCTTCAGCGCTAAGATGGTGTTGGCCCGAAACATTTTCGAGAATCTGCAGTATCTTGACGCGCGGCAGGGTCACTTTCAGACCAGCTTTGCGCAATTCATGGTTCTGATCGGCCATGGTCGCTCTTCGCAGTAACAGGTTAGGTCGGGTATGATCAACCGAAACCACGATAGTGAAGAACAGGCCCAAATGCAAAAATTGACTCGAATCATCACACTCTCTGTCGCCCTTACCGTTGTTAGCGGTTGTAGCTACGTCGGCGTTTATAAGCGTGACATACCCCAAGGAAACCTGGTTACTCAAGAGATGGTGAGCCAGCTTCAGCCCGGCATGACCCAAGAGCAAGTGGTTTATGTTATGGGCAGACCGCTGCTGGAAGCGCCCTTTGATGCCAGCCAATGGGATTACGTATTCCGGTTGGACAAAGCGTATGGCGACGTGGAGCAGCGCCGTGTCACGCTCACCTTCGATCCTCAAGGTCGTTTAGCCAACGTTCAACAGCAGGGTGACCTGTCGAGAGACCTTCCGCTAGATGTGGAAAGTAGCATGGGACCCGCCACGGACGGGGTTGACCCAATGAATGCATTGCCCGAGGAGAGCACACAAACACGCCCACCAGAGAGCGTGCAGCCCATCTTTCAATAAATCGGCTACCGCCCTTGGTCGCTCGCTTGACGCTTAGCGCGCTCAAGACGAGCGGCCTTGGGGTCGATCGCTAATGGCCGATACACTTCGACGCGATCACCTTCGCGAAGTATCTCGGCTTCAGGTGTACGTAATGCTTTACCGAAGATACCCAATGGCGCTTGTAAAAAAGCATCGCTGGGTAGCTCAGGAAACAGTGCCGGCAAATCGGCCAATACAACGGCTTGGCGAGCAGTAGTTCCCTCAGGCACGCTCAGCGCCACCAGACGCTGTTTGTGCGGCAATGCGTAGGCAACCTCTACCGTTAGCATTTCAGCGCCCGTAGAGCTCATTAGCGCGCTTGGTGAAGGCGTCCACTAGCTGCCCGGCAATTTGCTGAAAGAGCTTTCCGAATGCCATGCCCAGTAAACGATTGGCAAATTCAAACTCCATTTCCAGGCTGACTTTGCAAGCATCGTCACCCATTGGGGTAAATAGCCAGCGCCCTTTCAGCCGCTTAAAAGGGCCTTTCACCAACGACATCTCTATTCGCTCTGGCTCAAAGAGATCGTTGCGGGTGGTGATCGTTTGTTCGATACCGGCGCGCCCAAGGGTCATTTCGCCGATTAAATGCACCTTATCATGCTCGACCAAACGCGCCTGCCGACAGCCTGGCAGGAACTCCGGGTAGCGTTCGAAGTCGTTGACCAAATCGAACATTTTCTGGGGGGTGTGCCGCACCAAGGCGGAACGATTGACCGTTGGCATTGACCTCTCCGCTGACTTCACAGTGCCCAAAGCGTATCATGGGAAACATTTTTCATACCCTAAATGGTATCACGCCTCCCCAAATAACGAAGGGGATGCCACTGACAGATTAAATATGAGGTTCCATGGCCACTAAGAAAGCTAACAGTAAGGGTCCCGGCAGCAGTGTTATTGCCCAGAATAAGAAGGCTCGTTTTGAGTACCATATCGACGAAACCTTCGAGGCAGGACTGGTACTGGCTGGCTGGGAAGTTAAAAGCCTGCGCGCTGGCAAAGCTCAGCTCACTGACACGTATATTTTGGTGCGCAACGGCGAGGCCTTCCTGTTGGGTAGCCACATCATGCCGCTTAATACGGCGAGCACCCATGAAATTGCCGACCCAACGCGTACTCGCAAGTTACTGCTACATCGCAAAGAGATCGCCAAAATCTTTTCGGTTACTCAGGACAAAGGCCACACCTGTGTGCCTCTCAAGCTTTATTGGAAGCGCAACAAGGTGAAGTGTGAGCTGGCACTAGTAACGGGTAAACAGTTGCATGACAAACGCGCGACCGAAAAAGATCGCGACTGGAACCGTCAAAAAGGACGGATTATGCGGGAACATACCAAGGCTTAACTGGTCAATCAGCTGTGAGCACGTTAGAATGGTCACTTGTAATAAGGGGGCGACATGGTTTCGACGCCGGTGACAACCCTTGCGGTGCATGCCGAGAGCGTGATGTATCTCGTAAATCCCACATCACGAAAAATAGTCGCAAATGACGAAAACTACGCTCAAGGCGCGCTAGCAGCTTAAACACTGTTAGCTTCTTGTCTGGCCCCAAGGTGATGTGCCTATTCATCACTGCGGGGATATGAGCTAAAGCTGATAGGACCGCGGTTGGTGGTGTCTTCTCGCCAACCGTCAAACTTTAGAAGGCTCGCGTTGCTGAATCCTGATCGTCGGAGTCAGTCGCGTTAAATCAAATGACGAAATCTAAGCATGTAGAGCCAATAGGCGCGTGCTGGCGGACGCGGGTTCAATTCCCGCCGCCTCCACCACCTTACTATACAAATCAAGCACTTACGGGTGCTTTTTTTGTGTCTGTGGGCTGGAAAAGGCTTGTCTTGTTTAGGCATAGCTATGTCAACATTTGAGTCAACATCCCCTCCTATAGATCCGTGGCCGACGCTCAACTAATCGGCAGGTCACTGGCACTTTATCTGCATGGGCACTTGCAGAAAGGTTTTCTAGTCAAAGCGCTTTACAGCAGTGAAGGGAAGGTTGCTAGCTCAACACAATAACAAACGCTGACATCGCGACCACGCCTTGTTAGACGCTCGTAAACAGCTTGGGCCTTGGGCTATGTGGACTAGTTCACGGTCATTTCTTCAAAAAAGCACTTAAATGGGGAGGAGTTTCTTTTTGGCAGGCACAAACGCATCGGGCCCCGCCGAAGCAGGGCCCGATCATCGAATCTAAAAGATTCGAGAGCTTACATAATCGCTAGGATTAAGAAAGCAGCTTGATGTTTGAAGCTTGAAGGCCTTTCTGACCTTGGGTAACGTCAAAAGAAACGTTAGCACCTTCAGGTAGAGTTTTGAAGCCATCAGACTGAATTTCAGAAAAATGAGCAAAAACATCGTCGCTGCCGTCAGACGGTGCGATGAAGCCAAAACCTTTAGAATCGTTGAACCACTTAACTGTGCCAGTTGCCATGATATAAATCCTTTTCGCTAATCGCGAATTGTAAAATTCCTGGTATTACCCAGATAAATAGTGAGTAGAACAAGGAATACAATTACAGACTACCGAAAGAATTCGAATGTTTCTGAAACCATGCTTGCTTGCTAACTTACTAACTAACTGCGCACATCCTGCCACATACACGGCTGCAGGTCAAAGCCTTTCAGCTTTTAATTTATTGCTCTCCCCTTAAGAATAGCAGTAAAACTTAGTAATTAGCAGTAATCTTGCTCTTGAGCGAGGCACTCATAATCCGTCAGCCTTGCGTGCTTGATTAGCCTGATGAATCCCACGCTCGGGCTAATACTCTGGAAGGGGCTTCTTAAATGCTATATGGACTAAGTTTACTGGCCGGGATTGTACTGTTAACGCTGGGAGGAGAATCGCTTATTCGAGGCGCAGTAGCAGGCGCACGCAGGGTTGGCGTCTCGCCGCTACTCACAGGTCTCGTGGTAGTTGGGTTCGGCACTTCGGCACCTGAACTAGTGGTGTCGATTGATGCGGCTATCAATCAGCAGCCTGATATTGCCGTTGGTAATATCGTCGGGAGCAACATCGGTAATATCTTACTTATTCTGGGCCTGTGTGCGGTGATCTGCCCAATGGCGGTACAGCCCTTAGCCCTACGCCGCGACGGGCTGGTCGTTGTGCTTGCCAGCCTCCTCTTCATTGTTCTTTCCTTCAGCAGCTCATTAGGGCGAATAGATGCAGCGATCTTTCTCGCTGGTTTGATTGGCTACTTGGTATGGGCGTATCTCAGCGAAAGCCGAAACCACATCCCGGCTGCTGACATGCACGCATCGGAAGCGGAGGAAATGACCAAGCTACCCACCACAGGGTGGATGATCGCCATAGCGCTAATCGTTGGTTTGGGCATGCTGATCGGTGGGTCACAGTTACTCCTGTTTGGTGCTATTGGATTGGCGCAGGCAATGGGCATTTCTGAAGCAGTCATTGGCTTGACGATTGTTGCAGTAGGCACGTCATTGCCAGAGATGGCAGTGTCAGTGATTGCAGCTTTGCGTCGCCATGCCGATGTCGCTGTGGGTAATATCCTCGGCAGCAATATCTTTAACCTATTAGGTATTTTAGGTATTTCCGCTTCTTTGCAGCCCCTCCCCATTGTCGAACGGGTGGTTATATTCGATCAGTGGGTAATGCTGGGCGCGGCCAGCATACTGGTACTGTTCCTATATACCGGCATGCGTTTATCGCGCTGGGAAGGGGGCGCATTACTGGCCGGTTATGCGGCGTACATCGCGCTAAGTTTCACCGTTTTTTAGCGCCCTAGGCGGCAATCATTACCTGATTCCATCCTGCAAGCTCGGCCTTGTAGAACGTTTCATTGTCCACGCTAAGTAGTCGTTGGGCACCACCTATACCAATGTCAATCAAACATTAAGGATACCGATGCAGATTGCCACGTTAGGACCTAGCGGTAATAACCATGAATTGATCGCCCAGCGCTATCTGAACATGCGCTGCTCCGGCGAAGGCAGTATTACGCTATTTACCCAGTTCGAAGATGCTTTCCAAGCGCTCATCAATGGGCAGGTGAGTCATGTGCTGCAGTGCACCGCTCACTTTTCGCATAGCGATTGCGTCGGTCGTTTTATGCATCGCGCTTACCCTGTGGATACGTTTATAGCGGGTAGCAAACCGCTCGCGCTGATCGCCCAGCGTGCGCTTACCCATCCCATACAGATAGCGCTACAACCTGCTACGCGCTATTACACTGATTTGACCGGTTTTGACGAGATCATTGAGGCACCCACCACCGTCGCAGTGGCTGAAGGATTACTGTCAGGTCAATTTGAGGCAGGCATTTGCGCTGAAGAGGTACTGACGCAGTCACCCGAGCAACTGCGTTTAGTGCAATCACTCGGGCCTGCTTTAGATACTTGGGTGATGTTTGCCACCACCCCACTACCACTCTCTTCGCCGCTGCGGCTAGATCACGAAGATGACAACCATCCCCGCCACTATTAATCCCATACGGTGCCACAGCGCCTTTCGCGCGATGACGCCATAAGAAATAGCCGTTAAACCGATCGCAACTTTTAATGCATCCAGCAGCGCTCCCGTGGGATTAAAGGCCAACCGTATCATTTCCGGGTTGGCCACCATGGCTAACGGAATGATGTAGAGGCCAATTCCCAACGCCATTGCCTTAAAGGCTACCTTCAGCCAGTTCTCGCCCACCATGCCTGCGGCGATAAACACACCGCCACACACTGGCGGCGTGATGGTCGAGAGCAGCGCGAACCAGAAGACAAATAAGTGCGCCAGTAACGGCTCCAATCCAAGCGAAGTTAGCGCAGGGCCAGCCACAGAGACGCAAATCACATAGGCCGCCGTGGTGGGCACTTCCATGCCTAAAATCAAACAGGCTAATGCGGTCAGCAGCAGCGCGGGCCATAGCATGTCGTTAGAGAGCGACAGAATGCCGGAAGTGATTTTTACGCCCAGGCCCGTCAGCGATAGCACCCCCACCACTAGCGAGGCACACAGGATAATGGCACCGATGACCGCAATTTGGCGACCCGCAGTCACCACCGCTTCCGCTAAACGGCTGGCAAAACCAGGCAGTGAAAAGCGTAGCGTGACATCAAAAAACAGCAGCGCTACGCCTGCGAAAATCGCGATACTGGCTGCATATTGAGGGGTATAACCGGCGTTAAAGATGCGCTCCAGCAACAGCACAAAAGGCACGGCGAAAAATAGCGACGTAATCAGTACTTCTTTTGGGCTCGGCCGTTCACTTTCCGCCACTGGCTGTAAGTCATGCCGAGTCGCATAGGCATTAATACCTACCCACACGGTCAAAAAATAGAGCACCGCTGGCAGCATCGCGGCGGCCATAATCTGCGTATAAGGCGTGCCTGTGAGCTCCACCATTACAAACGCGCCCGCGCCCATCAGCGGCGGCATAATTTGCCCACCTGACGAGGCGACGGCTTCAACAGCCCCCGCCAACGAACGCGGGTAACGCAGCCGCACCATAGAAGGGATAGTAATAGCACCGGTAGAAGCCACATTGGCCGACGCCGAGCCTGATATCGACCCCATCAACGCTGAAGAAATAACCGATACCTTAGCAGCCCCGCCCGTGAGCCGCCCCGCCACGGCGCTGGCTAAATTCATAAAGCCTTGGCCCGCTTCCCCAGCGTTTAGCACCGCGCCGAAAATCACAAAAATCGCCACGACGCTAACACTCACGCCGGTTAACGAGCCCCATAGCCCGCCTTCGGCAATCGTAAGCGTGCCCACCATACTTTGCAGCGGTAACCCTGGGTGGCCAAAAGCACCGGGTACATATTGCCCAAAGGCGCCATACATTAGCGCCAAGAGGGCGACCAGTGGCAGTGGCCAGCCAATGGCACGGCGCGCGGCTTCAAGTGCCAACGCCATTAAAAAAAGCCCTATCGCCATCTGCAGATGGGTATCGATAAAGCCGTATTGGTTGGCTAATGCTGGCTCGTTGAAGGCGATATAAGCGCACGCTGCAAAGCCGAGTATCGTTAGCAGCCAGCCGCTTATCCGCTGTGCAGGGGTATTAGCCATATAGATCAATACCCATGGCAGCAGCAGCGCCATATGCAGCGGCCGGCTAACCAACGCGGGGGTTAAACCATAAAAAATCAGCCCCAGATGAAACGCAACGCTGACCGCGCCTAGCGCTATCCACCCGGGCGCTATCGAGCTATCTGCCGCTGGGGCTGTCGCTGTTGGTGATGAAGAGAACACACGCATGCCAAGTGGCCTTTCATGACAACACCCCCGCAGTGTTAGCGCCGCGAGGGTGTTCAATGAATGAAAAAGGGTTAACGCAGAGTGTCAGGCACCTCAATGCCCGCTTCTTCATAGTAACGCAGCGCGCCAGGGTGGAGCGTGCCGGTCATATTCTCAAGCATTGCAGGGGTAATACTGCTCCACCATGCGGTCTCTTCCGCCATCGCATCACGGCGTTCCCAAAACGTTTTGGTAAGCGTGTACGCGGTCTCTTCATCCATTTGCGTGGTCGTATAGGCAATCACGGGTAGCGAGGTCGTTTCAACATCCTCATCAACCCCTGGATACGTGCCACCTGGGATCGTTTGGCGGGGCGCCCCGGTTTGCTCAATCTGTTCATCGGCCAAGCTGATCAGCGTCACGGGCATGCTAGCCGCTGTCTCAATAACATTTGGCGTAGGGAAGGAACTCGCCGTTATAAACGCATCGATTTGACCATTTTTCAGCGCATCGGGGCCGCTGCCGATAGCCGCATCGGCAATTCTCACTTGGTCTTCCAAGCCAAATAGCTCTAGATAACGCGCCGCTTCACGGGCACCAAAGGTGCCGCGACCAATCAAAACGTGCTTGCCTTCCAGTGCAGAAATATCGGTCACGCCCTCATCGCCCGCCAGCACGAAGTGCATGGTAATAGAGGGTATCGGGAACAGACCGCGAATCTCTTGGAAACGTGGGTTCTGCCGCTCAGCAAAAGCGCCTTCCCCCGCCATGGCCTGCTCGACTAACGCAGGCGGCGTGGTAAATACATAGTTGCCTTGGCGTGCCATCACTTCCATCACGTTTTGTACTGACCCCTGGCTCTCTTCCAGGGTAAGAATAACTTCGTCATCAGTACCTTGGCGAATAGCCTCTGAAAGCTCTACGCCCATCTGGTAATAAGCGGTACCGGCAGAAGCCGATTTATAGGTCACGCGGGTTTCTGCCTGAACAGAAAAAGCAGCACTGGTTAGGGCCAGCGTAGCGGCCGACACGCCAAGCGTGCGGCGCAGGGAGCGAAATGAATGGCGCATTTTTATATTCCTTAGCGTATCCAGCGGCCATCTAATGGGCCTCGTTTTTTCTTACCAAGCCAGCAGCAAGGCGCGCCTAAACATAGCACGATAGCGCTTTGCCGGGCACTCTCTACCCCTTTTCGCGCCTGAGGCGGTAGTCCGTAAAGCAATCCTTCATTGCTTTTGCATCGCAGTAAATTAATGTTTTAAAAGTTACTATTACCTAAAAGATTAATTTACTAAAAAAAGACGCAATCTCCTTAAGAAGAACTACTTTCGTTCGTTTTTATAACGTATTGCGGCGCAATATAGGCTGCTAAACTAGCGCCGCTTTTACACCAAACCTGACAACTTCACCATGGGGAAAAACGTCACATGCCTACGTTTTGCCAGCCCTCCTGCCAGCCACGGCTTCATCGCGGCTGGCTTTTTTTGTTAGCAGCCTTACTGCTTTGCCTAAGTCCCAGTGCCTTTGCCGTAACCGGGGAAATAGACCTTACTGCTTCTGCAATAGGTTTTTTTGCTGTGGCTATTTTCGTCTTGGCGTATGCATTAGTCATGGCAGAAGAAAAGATCCATATGCGCAAGTCCAAACCGGTATTAGTCGCGGCGGGCATTATTTGGAGCCTCATCGGCTGGGTGTATGTCCAAAACGGCATGTCGGAAGCATCAGAATATGCTTTCCGCATGACGCTTTTGGAGTTCACCGAGCTGATGCTGTTCCTGCTGGTGGCGATGACCTATATCAATGCCATGGAAGAGCGACGGGTATTTGACGCTTTACGCTCCTGGATGCTGCGCAAAGGATTCAACTACAAAACGCTGTTTTGGCTTACCGGTGGCTTGGCCTTTGTGCTTTCGCCCATTGCTGACAACTTAACCACTGCCCTGCTGATGTGTGCGGTGGTAACGAAAGTCGCGGAAGGCGACCAGCGGTTCATCAATCTTGCGTGTATCAATATCGTTGTCGCCGCCAACGCGGGCGGGGCATTTAGTCCTTTCGGTGACATTACAACGCTTATGGTATGGCAAGCGGGGATGGTCGCTTTTCAGGAATTTTTCATCTTGTTCCTGCCCGCTCTGGTCAATTTCTTGATTCCCGCCGTCATCATGAGCATGTTTATCAAGGATGAAAAACCCGAAAGTGTTTATGAAGATGTTTGGCTCAAGCGTGGTGCCCGGCGCATTATTGCACTGTTTTTGCTAACCATTACCACCGCCGTCCTATGCCATGTTGTACTCCATTTGCCGCCTGTATTGGGCATGATGACCGGCCTTGGCTATTTGCAGTTCTTTGGTTATTACCTACGCCGCAGCTTGCCGCGTTCGTTAGAGCGCAAGCGTGAACGCTACAGTCGCCGGGGCGACGACCGTAAGCTGGCCCAGCTTGGCAGTGTCGTGCCCTTTGATGTATTCAACCGCGTGGCACGTGCAGAGTGGGATACCTTGCTGTTTTTCTATGGCGTGGTGATGTGTGTTGGGGGGCTTGGTTTTATGGGCTATCTCGGCCTGCTTTCTGAAGCCCTCTACACCGGCTGGAACCCGACCGCAGCTAACATTACGCTCGGCGTTGTCTCTGCCGTTATCGATAACATCCCAGTAATGTTTGCCGTGCTGACCATGCAACCGGAAATGTCCCACGGCCAATGGCTACTGATTACCTTAACCGCAGGGGTGGGCGGTAGCTTGCTGTCGATTGGTTCGGCCGCTGGCGTGGCGGTTATGGGCCAAGCGCGGGGGGCTTACACATTCATGGGGCACTTACGCTGGTCGCCGGTCATTTTACTCGGTTATATCGCCAGTATTCTGGTTCACATGTGGCTCAATGCAGATAGCTTCGCCACTTTTAGTTAAGTTAGTCCCGCGCTAAGCAGTGATACCCCCCTTTCAGCTATGTGCTGAAAGGGGGGTATTAACCACCTAATAAGTTTCGAACAAGTACTCAATCGGTGTTGGGCGCCCAAACAGATATCCTTGATAGCGGTAACAGCCGTGTCCTTTTAACCAATCCAACTGCTCTTTCCTCTCCACCCCTTCTGCAACAACGGTTAAGCCTAAACTGACCGCGAGCAGAATCGTGGTATCGACAATGGCAGCATCCGTTTTATCGGTTAGCAGCTCGTGAATAAACGATTGATCAATTTTCAATTCATCTAATGGCAAGCGTTTTAAATAACTCAATGATGAATAGCCAGTGCCGAAATCGTCTAACGCAAAGCGCACCCCTTGGGCGCGCAGCTTCAACATGGTATTGCGTACCCGAACTGGCTCACGCATGAGCAGGCTTTCCGTCACTTCTAATACTAAGCGACCAGGTGGCGCCTGCGTGGTGGCTAAAAGCCCTTCTACGTCGCGCACAAACTCCGGCTGCTGAAACTGAACTGAGCTTACATTAACCGAAATGGTTAAAGAGGCATATGCCGCCTGATGTGACCACTTCGCCAACTGCTCACAGGCTGAACGCAGCACCCAATAGCCGACCGGTACAATCAGTCCATTCTCTTCCGCAATAGGGATAAACGTTGCCGGCGATACCCAGCCCCGCTGCGGGTGATACCAACGTAATAGCGCTTCCACGCCAGTAGTGACGCCTTGGTGGTCAACCTGTACCTGATAGTGCAGTGCCAGCTCATTGCGCTCCAAGGCTTGGTGCAAATCAGCTTCCAGACTGGCCCGCTCCAACACGCTGGTCTGCATCTCTGTATTAAAAAAGCACAGCGCATTACCACCCTCGCTCTTTGCCTGCTGCAACGCCATGTCGGCCTGCTGTAGCACGCTATCCATGCTGTGATCACAGCCGGAAAACAGTGAAATGCCGATACTTGCGCTAATGGGAAGCGTGTAGCAGCTTCTTAATTGCGCAATTGTTTCCAATAACTGGCGCGCGATACGCTCGGCCTTAAGCGCTGCCTCAGTCTCCTGCTCGCCCAGGTTATTCACCAACACCACAAACTCATCGCTACTAAAACGTGCCAGCGTGGCTTCTGGCTCTAGCCGCTGGCGCAGCTGCTCAGCAACACTTATTAATAGCTGATCGCCACACTCATGGCCCTGGATATCATTCACTAAGCGGAAGTTATCTAAATCGATAACCAGCACTGCGCTATGAGATACCGCCCACTCTTCATGCTCGATAGCCGCGGTTAAAGACTCCATTAGCAGTCTGCGGTTGGGTAGCCCCGTCAATGAGTCGTAAAAAGCCAGATAGTGGGTGCGCGACTGCATTTCGCGATAATCTGTCAGCTCGGTTGAAATACCGCATAGGGAAGGTTGTGCGCCCGGCGACATCACCAGCGGCATTTTAATCGATAAAAAGGTTCTAACCCTGACGGATCCCCACGAAATAGATAAGAAAATCAGGATGATATGATTGAAAAGGCCTGCATGGGTCGGCATGTTGTTAATCGCCAAACCAACAA
>NZ_JBNNIW010000027.1:0-9916 GCF_050269715.1 Halomonas sp. NPDC076908
GCTACAAAATCCAAATCAGATGCGTGCACAAACCGTAGCGCGTGGTAACGAATATGTGAGAGGAACGAACATACAGAGGCACCGCAGCCAAACCCTGGCACCGCTTCGCGATGCTCCCGCGGGTGCGCTTCGCTTACCACGCGCTACGAAAACCCGAATCAGATGCGTGCACAAACCGTAGCGCGTGGTAACGAATCTCGGGAGGTACGAGCGAATGAGGCACCCGCGGAAGGCGGCGGAACGACGCCCAATGGCACCGCAGCCAAACCCCGGCAACGCTTCGCGCTGCTTCCGCGGGTGCGCTGACGCTTACGCCGCGCTACGAAAACACACCGATTTAGCATGGTGCACAAACCGTAGCGCGTGGTAACGAATCTCGGGAGGTACGAGCGAATGAGGCACCCGCGGAAGGCGGCGGAACGACGCCCAATGGCACCACACCAAACCCCGGCACCGCTGCGCGCTGCTTTCGCGGGTGCGCTTCGCTTACCACGCGCTACGAAAACCCGAATCAGATACGTGCACAAAACGTAGCGCGTGGTAACGAATATGTGAGAGGAACGAACATGCAGAGGCACCCGCGGGAGGCGGCGGAACGACGCCCAGTGGCACCGCACACAACCCCGGCACCGCTGCGCGCTGCTTCCGCGGGTGCGCTTCGCTTACCACGCGCTACAAAATCCAAATCAGATGCGTGCACAAACCGTAGCGCGTGGTAACGAATATGTGAGAGGAACGAACATACAGAGGCACCGCAGCCAAACCCCGGCACCGCTTCGCGATGCTTCCGCGGGTGCGCTTCGCTTACCACGCGCTACGAAAACCCAAATCAGATGCGGGCACAAACCGTAGCGCGTGGTAACGAATATGTGAGAGGAACGAACATACAGAGGCACCCGCGGGAGGCGGCGGAACGACGCCCAATGGCACCTCAGCCAACCCCCGGCAACGCTACAACGACCGTAGTGCCTCAAGTTAAGCGCCTGTCCTGTAGCCATGGGCGTCATGGCTCGCCGACAGCAGTTGGCGGGGCTCATCTACACGTGCAGCCGCCAAAGCATCCTGTTTAGGAGTAAATCCCAGACCGGGGAGTCCAGAAAGCCGCATAACTCCCTCTACAGGGTCAGGCGTTCCGGTAAAGAAGTGCTTACCTACCTGCCAGATACCATAGTGGAACTCCACTGCCCCGCCATTCATCACGCCACATAACAGGTGCATGTTGAAGATTGGCCAGCCTCCCCCATTGGACATTGGCATGTTGAATGCCTGCGCCATGTGCGCCACTTTGAGCGACTCGGTGAAGCCACCGTTGTAAATCACATTGGGTTGGATGATATCAACCGCTCGGCTGGCAATTAGATCCCGATAGCGAAAACGATGGCCTTCCATCTGCCCAACTGCAATGGGTACTCTGACATTGGCACGCAGATCTCGGAGCGCCTCTACATCGTTAACATGCAGGGGCTCTTCGAACCAAAGCAAATTACACGATTCAACAGCCATTGCTAGGTAGCGAGCTTCCACTGGGTCAAAGCGACAATTGGCATCGATGATCAGCCCGATATCCTCACCAATTGCTTCACGAACGCACCGAACCCTGCGGGCATCATCCTGCCAAGTACGATGGGGGTTTCCTCCTACCACCATCTTAAGGATACGATGCCCATCTGCAATAAAACGCTTCGCCTGGGCCACCAACTGGTCATCATCTAGCGAGGGATAACCAAAGGTAGCGTAAGTCGGTGCCCAATCTCGATAACCACCCAATAATTCATGTATTGATTGCTCAGTGCGCTTGCCCGCCAGATCCCATAAGGCGATATCGATGGCTGACAACGCATTGGATATCACGCCGGTATAACCGCGGGTATTTAAGTGATGCCAAACATAATTGTGAATTGCCTCACGATGCAGCGCATTCTTACCGATGAGCGCAGGAGCCAGATGATGGTCAATGCAGCTTTTCACTGCCCAGGGAAGCATCGCGCCTGTTAACCCAAAGCCGGCCAACCCCTCATCGGTGAAAACTTCTACATATACAAAAATACGCCTCTCTACGGACTCAACAACGCCCGGCACCTGCACGTCGTGATAGTGCACTGTTGCTTTAATATCGCTAATAATCATGAGTTAACCTCTTCAGCAACAGGTACGGCGTTAACCAAAGGCTGTTTCAACCCATTTATGGTTGGCTGGTAAAGGCAGGAGCGATCAAGCTGAGAAAGGCTGGTAAGGCCTAACAGGGCCATATCCCGCTCAATTTCACGCTGCAGCAGATCCGCAACATGCTCTACACCAGCCTGGCCTGCACAGGCTGCAGCGTAGTTAAAGGGGCGACCCACGAATACGAAGTCGGCTCCTAGTGCTAGTGCCTTGATCACATCTGTCCCCCGCCGGAAACCACTGTCGATCATAATGGGGATATTGCTGATGCGGCGTTTCACCTCTGGCAACACCTGTAAGGGCGAGATGGTCGAGTCCAACTGACGTCCACCATGATTGGAAAGGATAATGCCATCGACACCCGCCCGATGGGCGCGCACCGCATCGTCTGGGTTAAGAATGCCTTTAACAATCAGGGTGTCTGGCCAAAGGCGACGTACCAGATCGAGATAACTCCAGTCGAAATGGCGGCGACCAGAGAAGTCCCTTGCTGCCTTACGAGAGATCATCGGCGCACCGCGTTCGGCATGATTATTCTCGAAGTGGGGCATGCCATGCTTCCATAACGTACGCAGGAAGGTGTTACACAGCCAATCAGGTCGTATCAAGCCATCGAACGCGAGTCTTAGGCTAGGTTCAAGGGGCGATGAGAACCCAGACCTGCGAAGATTATCCGGATTGGGAGGTACGGGATAATCGAGCGTTACCACGAGTTTTTTGAAACCGGCTCGCTTAATCCGCTCAATCAAGGCTTCGATGCCTTCCGGTGTACCAGGCAGGTAGGCCTGGAACCAATCGGCACCTTCAATTTTTGCTACTTCCTCCATGGGTACCAGCGATGATCCACTCATGATCATGGGCAGATTGCGAACCGCGGCGGCGCGGGCAAGCACCAGATCTCCCTGGTAGGCCGATAGCGCGCTGATACCCATGGGGGCAATACCAAAAGGTACCGCGTAGCGTTTGCCATACAGCTCAGTTTGCAGATCAATGTGTGAGACATTGACGAAGGCTTTGGGTAGGAAGCAGTATTCATCGAAAGCAGTCAGGTTAGCTCGCTGAGTTCTGCCATCTTCTGCCACATGGTCGATATAGCCGAAAATAGGTCGTGGTAATTTGCGCCGGGCCAATCGTTCGACATCGTGTAGGTTGTGGATTTTCGAAAGCGTTCTTCGGGTTAGAAAGCTCACTCCGCCACGCTCCTTCCCGTTGCGCCCATGGAAAAACCTTCCTCGGCTAAGGCTTTTTGGAGATCATTGGCAGCTCCATCGCTCAGGTTAACAAGCGGTGGGCGAACGAGGCGCCAGCCATTATGTCCTGTTGCCTGGGCCTTTGTTGCTTTCATAGCAGGTATCATCGGGAAGCCTTCAAACGCACTACGTATACGATTAAGGGCTTGTTGCTGATCATCAGCATCGCTGTTCTGCCAAGTGGCACCTAGTTCGGCAATCGCCTTTGGGTTCACGTTGGCGGTAGCGCTGATACATCCCGCGCCCCCTGCACGTAACGTATCTAATAGGAAACGCTCGCTACCCGCATACACCTCAAATCCCTCTGATGAAAAGCGTTCGATCAAGGCCTGGGTGAATGTCCAATCTCCCCCACTGTCCTTAATGCCAACGAACACATCAGGATAGCGTTGGCGTAGGCGCTCAATCAGCTCGATTGAGAGCGGCACTTGTGCAACAGGGGGGATGTGATAAAGATAAATACGCAGGCGGCTATCGTTGACGCGCTCGACAATTTGAGAAAAATAGTTGAATAATCCTTCGTCAGAGACGCCCTTGTAATAGAACGGCGGCAACATGAGTACACCAGAACACCCTGCTTCAATGGCGGTTCGCGTGAGTGACACGGTATCTTCCAGGCTACAGCTTCCCGTACCGGGCATAAGGTCTGCCCCCTGAATACCAGAGGCTACCAATAGCTCTATCAGGCGCTGCTTCTCAGCTAATGGCAAAGAATTGGCTTCTGAATTTGTGCCAAAGATGGCTAATCCGACGTGGTTATTAAGGAGCCACTGACAGTGCTCTACAAAACGCTGGTCGTCGGTGGAAAGATCTGACATGAAAGGCGTCATGACAGGTGACCAAACATTTCGTTTATTAGCCTTTTCTTTCATTACTAAACTGCCTATTCGATTGTTATTGACGTTAGGGAAGTGAAACGTTACTTATTTTTACCACGATACCTCAAGCAGGCACGAAGCGCAGCGCAACGCCGTTATTACACCAGCGTAGGCCGGTAGGCTCGGGACCATCTTCAAATACGTGGCCTTGATGACCACCGCAGCGGGCGCAGTGGTATTCGGTGCGCGGCCAGATGAGTTTGATATCCAGCTCGGTGAGCATATGGCCTTCTACATGTTCGAAAAAGCTGGGCCAGCCTGTACCAGAATCATATTTCATTTCGCTGGTGAACAGCAGTAGATCACAGCCAGCACAGCGATATTCGCCCTCTCCCCACTCCTTGTCTAGTGGGCTTGAAAAGGCAGGCTCTGTGCCATGGTCACGGAGAACAGCATAGGCTTCATCTAAAAGCCGTTCGCGCCACTCGTCTTTACTCAGTTCCAGCTTTTCTAGACCTGGGGCGGCTTCCAGATTAAGGCGTGGAAAACCAAACGAGATGCTGGGCATCACCCCGACGACACCGGTGAGTCCTGCCAGACCTAAAAATTGACGCCTTTTCATGGGTGTATCTCCCAGAATGCTTAGTGAGGAAAGTAGCCAATAAAAATGGGACAGTGCCGTGGCGCTGTCCCATTCTGATTTCTATCTTTTCTGACTACTTAGTAGTTCTGGCATTCAACTACTAACATCGATCCACTGATTTTTTAGATCGTCTAACGTTTAGGTCAGCAGGCCTTCAGGTTAACTGAGGACCAGCCTTGATAATCGCTTCGCTGACACCTTCAAACTTCTTGAAGTTATCGACGAATTTGGTCGCCAGCTCTTTAAGGTGACGGTCGTAGGCGTCACGATCGCTCCAAGTGTCGCGTGGGTCCAGCAGACTGGAGTCGACGCCCGGCACAGTGACCGGTACTTGCAGGTTCAAGCCATCAATGTGCTTGGTTTCAACGTCACGCAACACGCCAGACTGGATAGCGCTGATAATGGCGCGGGTAGTGGGGATTGAGAAGCGTGAACCACCTTCTCCGTAAGCGCCACCGGTCCAGCCGGTATTGACCAGATACACCTGGGCATCTTTCTTGTCGACGCGCTTAATCAGCAGGTCTGCGTACTCACGTGCAGGGCGCGGGAAGAAAGGTGCGCCGAAACAGGTTGAGAACGTGGCGGCTAAGCCTTCAGAAGAGCCCATTTCGGTTGAGCCCACTTTGGCGGTGTAGCCTGACAGAAAGTGATACGCCGCAGCTTCCTTAGAAAGCACGGATACCGGAGGCAAAACGCCGGACATATCGCAGGTCAGGAAGACGATGGCATTCGGCTCACCGGCAAGGTTTTCTGCTACGCGCTTCTCAACGTGCTCTAACGGGTAAGCGGCGCGAGAATTCTGAGTCAGGCTGTCGTCAGCGTAATCCGGCTCGCGACAGTCATCCAGTACAACGTTTTCCAGCACGGTACCAAACTTAATGGCGTTCCAGATAACCGGCTCATTCTTTTCAGAAAGGTCGATACACTTAGCGTAGCAGCCGCCTTCCATATTGAAGACAATGCCGTCGCCCCAGGCGTGCTCGTCATCACCGATTAAGAAGCGTGCCTGATCAGCTGAGAGCGTGGTTTTACCCGTGCCAGAGAGACCAAAGAAGAGGCAGGTTTCGCCATCTTCGCCCACGTTGGCGGAGCAATGCATAGGTAGCACATCAGAAGCTGGCAGCAGGAAGTTCTGTACCGAGAACATGGCTTTTTTCATTTCGCCGGCATAACGCATACCCGCGATCAGCACTTTCTTCTCGGCAAAGTTGATAATGACGCAGCCGTCAGAGTTAGTGCCATCGCGTGATGGATCACACTCAAAGCCTGCCGCGTTAAGAATTGTCCACTCGTCTTTCGCCGCTGGGTTATAAGCCTGAGGACGAACAAACATAGTGCGGCCAAACAGGTTCTGCCAAGCGGTCTCAGTGTTCACACGTACCGGCAGGTAGTGCGTTGAGTCACTGCCTACGTGCAACTCAGAAACGAAACTCTCCTGGCTGAGCAGGTGGTCATTGACGCGATTCCACAAAGCAGTGAATTTGTCAGCATCGAAGGGACGGTTCACGCTGCCCCAATCGATTTGACTGCTCGTAGAGGGTTCGTCAACGATATAACGATCTTTCGGTGAACGGCCGGTACGCAGGCCAGTGTTTACTACCAGGGCACCGTTGGCCGAGAGGCGGCCTTCGCCACGTGCCACGGAGCGCTCGATTAGTTCGGCGCTGCTGAGATTGACGTGGGCTTGGGGAGCGGCTTGAGTCGTGGTCATGTCGATTCCTGGGCCTTAAGGCCGTTTCTCTCGTGTTACCGGGCGTCACCGACGCCTTAGAGTTCATCCCAACCACACTTGATCCGGCTGGGTGCGCTAAAGTCCGGCGCATTATGGCAAAAAGAACGCCCCCAGGAAACGGGGGCGAGTATCAAATATCTTGTAGTTAAACTACTACATAACCACTATATTTTGTGTTGCAGCGCAGTATAAATTCAAACGCTCGTTTTTAAAGCACTCCGAATTCATTGAATCCACTGGCGCTGTTGATAGCGCTTATAGTCGCCGTAATGGGCACCAACGACTACATGCTTAGTGAATTGTGGGTGATGGTGCCTCGGGGTCATCCAATAAAATTTCAATATCTGCCGCCGTGTAGTGATATTTCGTGTGGCAAAAGTGACATTGTGTATCTATTGCCCCCTGCTCTTGCAGAATATCGCGTAACTCTTCCTGGCCTAGCGTATGCAGCGCATAGCTCATCCGCTCACGAGAGCAAGTGCAGCCAAAGCGCAGCGCTTTAGGATCAAAGACGCGCACGGTTTCTTCGTGATAGAGGCGGTGGAGCACTTCGCGCTGCTCAAGCCCGAGCAGCTCTTCTGTTTTGATGGTGTCGGCCAATTGAACGCTACGATCCCAAGCATCTACATCCTGGTTTTGAGACTCTTCCGGCAAGCGTTGGAGCAGCAACCCACCCGCACGCTCACCATTTGCCGCTAACCACAGCCGCGTGGGCAACTGCTCTGATTGGCTGAAATAGGCTTCCAAGCAGCCGCTCAAGGTCTCTTGATCCAGTGCCACAATACCTTGGTAGCGATGACCTTCGCGGGGGTCAAGGGTAATCACAATTTGACCCTCGCCCACCAGCTCCCGGAAGCTGGCATGCTCACTGGGTAGTACAGCGTCTTCTGCAATACGGGCAATGGCGCGCAGTTCTCCACCTGGGTTGGATTCGGCCATGAGCAGTGAAAGTATCCCGCGTCCACGTACTTCAATACTTAGCGTACCGTCTAGCTTAACGGTATCCGTCAGCAGGGCCACGGCAGCCAGTAGTTCGCCCAGTAGCTCATTTACCGCAGGCGGATAGGCGTGACGATCCAACACTTCGTGATAGGCGGCCGAGAGGGTGACGATTTCACCACGAACATTGGTGTGATCGAACATAAAGCGTTGAATTTGATCTGACATGTTTAAGCTACCTACTGTTTAAAGGGCGGCTGATATTTAATTACGGCTATTTAAATAGCGGGATTACTCTCCCGAGTGGCGCTGGAAACGCTGGATATCGCGTCGCTGTTTTTTATCGGGACGTTTGAGTGGGTGCTGCATCGCCTCGTTGGTAAGCCGGCGGGCTTCAGCTTCTTTGGTACGACGCTGCGCGCTCTCTTCGGTTTCAGCGTAGAACGTGCGCGCTTCTGGCGCGCCGCGCCGCTGGTCAGAAAGCGATACCACTTCTACCTCCAATATCTCCCAGCCTTGGGGCACGCGAATAAGCGCTCCAATTTCCACCTGCTTACTGGTTTTGGCGCGGCCACCGTCATAACTCACTTTACCGCCCTCAATAGCCTTTTTGGCGAGCGCACGGGTCTTAAAAAAACGCGCGGCCCAGAGCCATTTATCCAAGCGTACGCTGTCACTCATTAATGCTCTCCTTGGGGTACCTGTAACGCTTCAGGCAACTGTTCTGGTAGCAGGTGGGCAAAGCGATCCAGGGCAATAAATTCCTGTAGTTCTTTTTCAGGGCGCTGGCTATTAGGTTGCTTGATACCCAGTAAATGCTTAATGCCAAACTCGCGGGCGCTCTCTAACACGCGAGCATTATCATCAATAAACAGCGTACGGGCGGGATCGAAGGGTTCAATTTCCTGCAGCGCAAACCAAAACGCCTGCTCCTCTTTCGCAGCACCTACATCTTCTGACGAGACAATGGCATCCAAATAGCTTTCCAAACCGGTAAGCGGCAGCTTCAAGGCAAGGCTTGCACGATCCGCATTAGTGGCAAGAATTACCCGTGGATGTGCCTGTTTAAGCCATTTCAGAAAATCCAGCGCGTCGCTGCGCAGGCCGATCAAGTGTTGAACTTCGCGCTTCAGGGCCACAATATCCACCCCTAACTCGCGGCTCCAGTACGCTAGGCTGTACCAGTTTAGGGTGCCCTGTTCGCCAATAATCCGTGTACGTAGTGCCTCTTGGGAGGCTTCATCCAGTTGGTGCAGTTCCCGGTAGCGCCGGGGTAGATGCTCCAACCAAAAATGGCTGTCGAAGTGTAAATCCAGCAGCGTGCCATCCATATCGAGTAGGACAGTGTCTATCTCGCGCCAATCAATCATTGCCGCTCCAGTCACATAAGGAGTAAGCGTGCTATTGTAGCTTAACCGCCTTTTACCAGCCATGGAGGCACTCGTTTATGTCTACGCTCCCCCCCACGCCGCCTGGGTTTGATCACCCTGAAGATGACAGCGCCAGCCGCTCTGTTTACCTGCGTAAGCCACAAATTCTATCCCGTGAGTGCGTAGCACAGAGTCGTCTATTCAAGGTGGAGTCGTTGGCGCTGCGTTTTTCTAACGGTGAAGAGCGTCAATTTGAGCGTTTAACCGGCGCTGACCGTGGTGCCGTGATGATCGTGGCCATGCCAGACCCAGATCATGTGCTGCTAATCCGCGAATATGCCGCCGGTTTTGAGGATTACGTACTCACCCTGCCGAAAGGGTTAGTCGATCCTGGTGAAGATATCATTACCGCTGCCAACCGTGAGCTGATGGAAGAGTGCGGCTTTGGAGCACACTGCATTGAACCGCTGGTGGAGCTTTCATTGGCGCCCAACTATATGCGCCACCGTATGCAGGTGTTGCTCGCCACCGATCTTTATCCCAAGCGCCTGCCGGGGGATGAGCCTGAGCCGCTGATCGTCGAGACCCACGCGATTGAGGAGATACCCACTCTTTTGTTGCGCGAGGATTTTCACGAAGCCCGCGCCATTGCCGCACTTTACATTGCCCGGGACAGGCTGCGGGAAGAGAAGCGTAATAACGCGACGGATTTTCTATGATTGGTTAGTGAATAGCTGTTTCCGCGGGTGACGGCGGAACGTCGACCAGTGGCACCTCAACCAAACCCAGGTACCGCTTCGCGATGCTTCCGCGGGTGCGCTTCGCTTACCACGCGCTACAAAACCCAAATCAGATGCGTGCACAAACCGTAGCGCGTGGTAACGAAGAACGCGAGTTCGGCGAGCATTTTAGGCACCCGCGGGAGGCGGCGGAACGACGCCCAGTGGCTCCACACCAACCCCAGCACCGCTGCGCGCTGCTTCCGCGGGTGCGCCGTAGGC
>NZ_JBNNIW010000027.1:10012-20998 GCF_050269715.1 Halomonas sp. NPDC076908
GCGTGCACAAACCGTAGCGCGTGGTAACGAAGAACGCGAGTTCAACGAGCGTTTTAGGCACCCGCGGGAGGCGGCGGAACGACGCCCAGTGGCACCTCAACCAAACCCCGGCACCGCTGCGCGCTGCTTCCGCGGGTGCGCCGTAGGCTTACCACGCGCTACAAAACCCAAATCAGATGCGGGCACAAACCGTAGCGCGTGGTAACGAAGAACGCGAGTTCAACGAGCGTTTTAGGCACCCGCGGGAGGCGGCGGAACGACGCCCAGTGGCACCTCAACCAAACCCCAGCACCGCTGCGCGCTGCTTTCGCGCCGGGCCGCCGCTGCGGGTGCGCTTCGCTTACCACGCGCTACGAAAACCCATCGATTCACCCTTAATCTTAATGGTTTTTCAATGATATCCAGCGGCGTTGACGATGGCTGTCCAGCCCTGCTTCCAGCAGGGCCATTGAGCGCAGGGCGTCGTCGACGCTTACCGGTAGTGGCGCTTTATCACGGATAGCGGCGGCAACACCTTGGTAATAGGCCAAATAGTCACCCGGCAGAGTCGGAAGCTCACGGCGCATTAACGGTGCATTTTCACCCCCCTCTTCGCGAAGGGTCAGCAGGCCATGCTGGCTATCCTCGCCCCATTGTGCGGCGGGCACTTCGCCTGCTTTCAAACGATCCTCTTGAGGATCCAAACCGTATTTGACGAAACTTCCTTGGGTGCCATGAACCCGAAAACGTGGCGTAGGATCGGCCACCAGCGTGCCTGCCGCTAGAGTAACGCGAAAACTTTCGTAGTCGAGCAGCGCTAGGAAGTCATCATCGGCCTTTGCACCATCACGCAGCGTGCTTAACTCAAGCAAGATAGCGTGCGGCATACCAAACAACTCGCACGCTTGATCCAATAAGTGCGGCCCCAGGTCGTACCAGATACCGCCGCCGGGCGTTGCCTTCTCGCGCCAGCGATCGCGGACTTCCGGACGAAAGCGGTCAAAGTGTGATTTAAAGCTGACGATACGCCCGAGCGTTCCCGCTTTTAATAGCGCTTTTACGGTTAGGAAGTCGCTATCCCAACGGCGGTTATGAAAAACCGACAGCAGGCGCTGTTTATCTTCTGCCAGCGACTTAAGTGACTTTGCCTCTGAGAGCGTTACCGTAAATGGTTTATCGACCACTACATGCTTACCCGCGGAGAGTGCCGCTTTAGCAATCGAAAAATGCGTGTTGTTAGGAGTAGGAATAACAATCAGGTCGATATCATCGCGCTGACAAAGCGCCAATGCCTGACTCTCCACCTCAACATTCGGTAATGCTGCCTGCACCTTGGCGGCATCGCTTGACGATACCGCCACCAAATCCAAGCCTTCCGTGGCTTGGATCAGCGGTGCATGGAAGGTTTGGCTAGCAAAACCGTAGCCGACTAATCCAACGTTTATAGTTGCCTTCATTGCATTCCTTATTAAGGTTTAATTCTCTATCCGTCGAGTTTGCTTAGATCTCGCACAGCCCCTTTATCGGCAGATGTTGCCAGCAGTGCATAAGCTTTCAATGCGGGCGTTACCTTACGGGGACGCTGCTCAGCAGGCTTCCAGGCCTTGGCACCTTTAGCTTCCATTGCCTCGCGGCGAGCTGCCAGCTCTGCGTCAGTCAGTTTGACGTTGATCGCCCGGTTGGGGATATCAATGCAGATCAAGTCGCCTTGCTCAATCAAGCCAATCGCACCGCCCGCCGCGGCCTCCGGTGAAACATGGCCAATGGAAAGCCCAGAAGTACCGCCCGAGAAGCGCCCATCGGTAAGCAGTGCACAGGCTTTACCTAGCCCTTTTGATTTGAGATACGACGTTGGGTAGAGCATCTCCTGCATGCCAGGGCCGCCTTTGGGGCCTTCGTAGCGAATCACCACCACATCGCCCTCTTTGACCTTGTCCGCAAGCACATCAGCGACCGCCTGGTCTTGAGATTCAACTACATGGGCAGGGCCTTCAAACACCAAGATCGACTCGTCAACACCGGCGGTTTTTACCACACAGCCATCCAGCGCGATATTGCCGTAGAGCACTGCTAAGCCGCCCTGCTGAGAGAATGCATGTTCTACATCGCGAATACAGCCGGTTGCGCGGTCGCCATCCAGGCTTGGCCAGCGAGCACTTTGGGAAAACGCTACCTGGGTAGGAACTCCACCCGGCCCTGCTTTAAAGAACTCAACCACTTCGGGGCTTGGCGAGCGCATGATATCCCACTCTTCCAACGCCTCTTTAAGGCTGTCGCCATACACGGTGGGTACCGAGGTATCCAATACTCCGGCGCGGTCTAGCTCACCCAGAATCGCCATAATACCGCCCGCACGGTGGACGTCTTCAATGTGATACTTCTGGGTGTTAGGCGCGACTTTGCATAGTTGAGGGACTTCGCGAGAGAGGCGGTCGATATCCGACATGGTGAAGTCCAGCTCGGCTTCTTGTGCGGCGGCCAGAAAGTGCAAAATAGTGTTGGTGGAGCCGCCCATGGCAATATCCAGGGTCATCGCATTTTTGAACGCCGCCTTGGAAGCAATGGCGCGGGGCAGCAGGTGCGCTTCTTCACCTTCGTAATAGCGCTTAGCCAACTCAACGATTCGATGGCCAGCAGTTTCAAACAGGCGGCGGCGATCCGAGTGGGTTGCCAGCACGGTGCCATTACCCGGTAACGCCAAGCCAAGTGCTTCGGTCAGGCAGTTCATCGAGTTGGCGGTGAACATACCCGAGCAGCTACCGCAGGTGGGGCAGGCACTACGCTCGACTTCTGCCAGGGTTTCATCATCTACGCTGTCGTCGGCGGCCATGACCATGGCATCGACTAAATCCAGACCATGGTTGAGCAGCTTGGTTTTGCCCGCTTCCATGGGACCACCGGAGACAAAAATAACCGGAATATTGAGGCGCAAGGCGGCCATCAGCATTCCAGGGGTAATTTTGTCGCAGTTAGAAATACACACCAGTGCATCGGCGCAGTGAGCGTTGCACATATACTCAACGCTGTCGGCGATCAGGTCACGGCTGGGCAGCGAGTAGAGCATACCGTCGTGGCCCATGGCGATACCATCGTCTACCGCAATGGTATTGAACTCTTTCGCAACGCCACCGGCTTTTTCAATCTCCCGTGCGACCAGTTGCCCCATGTCTTTTAAGTGAACATGACCCGGCACAAACTGCGTAAAGGAGTTGGCTACCGCAATAATCGGCTTTTGAAAATCACCGTCTTGCATACCGGTGGCACGCCATAACGCGCGGGCTCCGGCCATATTGCGGCCAGCGGTGGTAGTACGTGAGCGATACTCTGGCATGGCGTCCTCTACTCTCTATTGTTAATCAGCCCACCTTATGAAAGGCCGTGGGCTAGTGTGAAACCGAAGGCCTTCGATTGTGGCATGAGCGTTGCGCAGAGACTAGATGCACAGAGGATAGATGTAGCGAGTAGAAAGGAAGAGGAGTTGCGCCTTCCCTGGCGCCGATGACTTAAAACGTTTCCCACGCCTCTTCAGTCGGTTGCGCATGGGCAGTGCGTTGCGGGGAGCGATGATGAGGCGCAGCTAGTGCCTGCGGCGACTCCACTGCTAGTGCGGGAGCATGCTTGAACCCAGCTTGCTTAAGCAAACGCCCGCGGGCTGTTTCACTGCTTTCATCTTCAGCACCCTCCAAACGGAACGCAGCAATAACGTTAGCAAGCCCTAATGCCTCACGGGTGAGATCTTGTGCAGCACTGGAAATCGACTGCACCTTGGACGCATTCTGCTGCGTCACATGATCCATCTCTGAGACAGCGGTATTGATTTGGGCGATACCACTGCTCTGTTCATCTGAGGCAGTGCTTATCTCCTCCATGATATCGCTAACTTTCATGACCTGCGTGACTACTTGATCAATGGCGGCTTCGGCCTCTTTGACTGCCTGGGCACCGCCGCTGATTTCCTGAGATGAGGTGTCTATTAAACGGCGAATTTCGCCAGCAGCATCAGCACTGCGCCCTGCCAAGTTGCGCACCTCATTGGCGACTACGGCAAACCCACGCCCTTGCTCGCCTGCTCGCGCCGCTTCAACTGATGCATTGAGAGCAAGAATATTGGTTTGGAAAGCGATACCGTCAATCACGCTGATGATATCGGTCATCTTATTAGCGCTATCAGCAATACGCTCCATACGCTCAACAAGCGCTTGCATGCGCTCTCCTGTTTCACGACTGGTCGTGGCATTTTGCATGGCTAATTGATTGGCTTGACGCGCGTTTTCGGTATTTTGCTGCACAGTCGCGGTCATTTGATCCATGCTAGAGGCCGTTTGCTGAAGCGACGATGCCTGCTGCTCGGTACGCGATGCCAAGTCTTCATTCTGCTGTTTGATATGCTCTGAAGCAGGCGTGACCACATCGACTTTGTTGCCGACTTCGGTGATCAGCCCTGATAAGCTCGCTCGCATAGTCTCAAGTGAGCTAAGCAGTTCACCCAACTCATCATTACGCTTCAAGGTCACTCGATCAGCCAAGTTACCCGCAGCAATCTGGAACGTGACTCGGCGCGCTTCATTGAGCGATTTAATTAGCGACTTCAGTACCGCCATACTCAGCCCAATCATTAGCATAATACCAAGCAGTAGCACGCCTAACTGACCGTATAGCAGCACTTGTTGCTGCGCTGCTCAGCGTTTTCCATTAATGCTTGGGCTGCCGCGCGCTCCTGGTCAACGAGCAAATTAATCGTGGCACTAATGCTTGCAGACGTAGGCTGTACTGTGTCATTAAATGCCTCAAAAGCGGCGAAGCCGTTGCCGTCGCGAATGGCGACAAACGCAATATCGGATGCTTCGATAAAGGTCGCCAGATGAGCTGTCAGTCCATCCTGAATGCCGCCTCCCGCCTCACGCAGCGCGGTGTAACCTTGCCAGGATGCTTCAATATCGGCACTCATAGTGGTTAATTGAGTTTCCAGCACATCGAGGTCTGCGCGACGAGGATTACGCACTGCTGGCTCTAATGTTTGGATAGTTTGACTGACGCGCTGGTCAATCTGCTGAAGATCGGTAATGCCTTCAAGGCCTGTTTGATTGAGCGTTCTTAATCGCTCAGCAGAACTGGTTAAACCGTAAACACCAGCAGCGCCAGCTAACACTAATAAGAAAATAGACGCTAACACCATGCCCATTAATTTGGCCTGCATACTGCTGAAACTAAACCGTGTTACCCAGCCGCGCACGCCGGTACGGCGTATTGCACCATAATGGAGCTTAAAGCCTCGAGCTTTGCCCTGTTGCATCGCGCTATAAATACGCTCTGCCCGTGCAACCGCCTCAAGCGACGCTTTGCGTCGAATAGAGGTATAACCTACTACACGCCCCCCATCGAGTAGCGGCGCAATAGTGGTATGTAGCCAATACGCCTCACCACTCTGACGACGGTTTTTGATTAAACCTTGCCATGTTCTACCCGTTTCAATGGTTTCCCATAAGTTCTGAAAAACGGCTTTCGGCATGGTGGGGTGACGAAACAAACTATGGGGCTCACCCATTATTTCATCCAGCGAATAGCCACTAACCTCGACAAAGGTTTGGTTGGCATAGGTGATCCGGCCCTGGCGGTCGGAGCGTGAAATCAGCACTTCATCATCAGCTATCTCGTAAATAGCGGACATCGCTTGGGTAGCTTGTGGCATTTAGATTCCCTACTTTTTATTCAAGGCTTGCGCCATCTTTAGGCTTAGTGGCGCTCTCACATCTAAGCCATTTTCATTACCACTGGATTATTTCATTTAGATGGAATGCATAAAACATGCCACCGCATTGGATGGCATTAAATCGTAACGAATGCGGGCGAATCAATCACCTATGAGTGACACAATTACCAAATCTCGGGGTTATTTTTATAAACGTTTATGGCTGTTTTAAAACTCATCCCACTGCTCACCGGTGTTGGATGGGGCAGGAGAGTTAACGCGCTGCCTGTTAGGAGCTGGCAGCTCTTGTGTCTCCTTTCTAAGCGCTTGGGTGGCTCTATGTAGTTTTCCCCGGGCGCTTTGAATATTTTCATCTTGTGCGCCTTCCAAGCGGAAAGCGTCTACTACATTAGCAAGCTCAAAGGCTTCATGGGAAAGGTTCTCGGCAGAAGCCGCTATCGACTGCACTTTTGATGCGTTTTGCTGGGTAACATGATCCATTTCGGCAATCGCTGTATTTATTTGATTGATGCCGCTGTTCTGCTCAGTGGAGGCAGTGCTGATTGATGCCATTAGTTCGCTAACTCGGCTCACTTGCAGGGAGACGTTGTCGATTGCCCGCTCGGCCTGCTCGACGGCGCTGCGGCCACCGTTCACTTCCTGAGTTGTGCTATCAATCATCTTCCGGATTTCTTGCGCAGCGTCGGCGCTACGCCCTGCCAAGTTACGAACTTCACTTGCTACCACGGCAAAGCCCCGGCCATGCTCACCAGCGCGAGCAGCTTCAACCGATGCGTTTAACGCCAATATATTGGTTTGGAAGGCAATGCCATCAATAACGCGGATCATTTCCCCCATCTTTTCAGCACTCGTGGCGATACGCTGCATGCGTTCCACTAGTTGCTGCATTTGCTGCCCCGTGTCCCGTGTACTAAGCGCATTTTGCGTGGCCAGATCGGTCGCTTGTCGGGCATTTTCCGTGTTCTGTTGAACGGTAGAGGTCATCTCTTCCATGCTAGACGCGGTTTGCTGTAGTGCTGATGCCTGCTGCTCAGTTCGCGAGGAGAGCTCTTCATTTTCAGCAGCAATTTGTTGAATAGCAGGAGTGACGACCGAGACCCGGCTTTCTACATCGCCTACAATGCTGGATAAGCTAAAGCGCATGGTGTCTAGCGAATAGAGTAACTCACCTAATTCATCGTTCGTTCGTTGAACATTCTGATTGGCTAAGTTACCGGCAGCAATTTGGAAAGTGGTATAACGTGCTCCTACTATACTGCGGAATACGCTTTTTAAAATCATCATGCTTAGGGCTATCATGACTAAAAAGCCGACGGCCAGTAATGCTAGCTGTATGATTAAAATTTGCTTGCGTCCGCTCTCTGCCCCAGTGAGTAACGCTTCCGCTTCCGCGCGCTCCTGTTCAACCAATACGATGTTTGTCTCACGTAGCGATTGAGTAGTTGCGACTACGATGTCATTAAATGTTTCAAAGGCCGCAAACCCATTACCTGCCTGAATAGCCATCAGCGTGGTATTTACACCTGCATTCCAGGTCGTCAGCGCTTCATTAAAAGCCTCTGTTGCATTGCCCGTTACCGCATCTGACTGATAATAAGTCGCCCACAGTGACTGCATAGTGTCGGTATGGAGACTAATTTCCGAGTTAACGACATTCATATCTGCCTGGCGCGGATTACGAACCACGGGTTCAAGCAAATCAACGGCTTGGCCAATATAACGCTCTATCCTCTGAAGCGTGGCCACATCTTGCAAGCCAGAGCGGTTAAGGGTCTCTAGTCGCTCCCCGGAAACCATGAGTGCATAAACCCCTAGCCCGCCTGAAAGGCTAAGCAGCAGCAATGACATAAGGACCATACAGATGAGTTTGGCTTTTAAGCTGGTCACTTGAAAGCGTGACAGCATGCCTGTTACCCCTTTTCGTTGCAGCCCTCCCTTAACAAGCTTGTAGTGGCGTGATTTGCCTTTTTCACGAATTTCAGCGTAAATTTTTTCTGCGCGTGTAACTGCTTTCGGTAACGCTTTGCGACGTATCGAGGTGTAACCAACGAGGCGCTCGCCGTCCCGCAGAGGGGCGACTGTCGCTTGCACCCAGTAGTGATCACCATTTTTGCGTCGGTTTTTGACTACACCTTGCCAGGTCCCCCCGGCTTGGATGGTTTTCCAGAAGTCCGCGTATGCTGCCTCTGGCATATCTGGGTGGCGGAGCAGGTTATGCGGGGCACCTATTAGCTCGTCCCGCGTGTAACCACTCACCTCTACAAAGGTGGGATTCGCGTATGTAACGTGGCCTTTTAAATCTGAACGAGAAATTAATACTGCTTCTTCGCTCAAAACATACTCGTGCTGAGTAATAGGCTGATTATTGCGCATACATACTCCACAGGGATGATTATTCTTAATTCTTTTTAGTACACGCTATTATTGTCGGTAATGAGAAAATTAAACCAGTAAATAGATGTAAAAAAGCGCCGTACTTAAGTACAGCGCTTTAACAGGGTGAAGCTAAAAGCGTTGATCGCAGATGAGTAGGTTTAACGACTAAATCGAGTCACGACCAAATACCACTTCAGCGACATCACGATAGCGTTTTGCAAAGTGAACCGTCATTCCCTCTTTAAGATAATCAGGCAGCTCTTCGTAATCACGCTTATTGGCATCGGGCAGAATCAACTCAAAAATATCACTGCGTCGTGCGGCAATTACCTTCTCACGAATACCGCCGACGGGTAGTACTTGCCCAGTAAGGGTAAGCTCGCCGGTCATGGCCAATGGGCGGTTGATGGACTGGTGTTTAGCCAGCGACATAAGAGCTGTCGTCATGGTGACACCCGCCGAAGGGCCATCTTTTGGGGTCGCCCCTTCAGGCACGTGTAGGTGTACAAACGCTGAGTCAAAAAAGTCGGCGTCGGCACCGTACTCTTGCAGATGGCCAAGGGTATAGCTGTAAGCAATATTAGCGGACTCTTGCATCACCTCGCCCAATTTCCCGGTGAGCTTAAAGCCTCGATCCAAAGAGTGTATTTTGCCCGCCTCGATGGGTAGCGTAGCGCCTCCCATAGAGGTCCACGCCAAACCAGTGACCACACCCTCACCAGTGAGCACTTTCTCTTTGCGGAAAATCGGCGCACCCAAGAACTCTTCCAGGTTTTTGACGGAAATTTTGACCGTTTCGAGCTCTTCTTCAAGTAGTTTAACCGCTGATTTACGCACGATACGGTGCAGTTGCTTTTCCAACTGACGCACACCAGCTTCCCGGGCATAGCCATCAATTACCTGCTTCAAGGCTGCGTCGGACAAACTAATACGTTTTTTCGTCAGGTTGTCGCGTTTGAGTAACTTAGGCCAGAGATGATTTTTCGCTATCGCCAGCTTCTCTTCGGCGATGTAACCAGACAGTCGGATTTGCTCCATGCGGTCTAGCAGCGGGCCTGGAATCGAATCCAACGTATTGGCCGTGCAGATAAACAGCACTTTGGAGAGATCCATACGGACATCTAAATAGTGATCAAGGAAATCAACATTCTGCTCGGGATCAAGGACCTCTAGCAGCGCGGATGCCGGGTCTCCCTGGAAGGACTGCCCTAGCTTATCGATCTCATCAAGCATGATGACTGGGTTTTCGACTTCGACCTCTTTAAAGGCCTGCACCAATTTGCCGGGCATCGCCCCCACATAGGTACGACGATGACCTTTGATTTCTGCCTCGTCGCGCATACCACCGACGGAGAAACGATAAAACTGCCGGCCTAGCGCCTCGGCAATTGAGCGCCCAATCGAGGTTTTACCCACCCCAGGCGGGCCGACGAGCAGCACAATTGAGCCACCTACATCACCTTTAAAGGTGCCTTCGGCGAGAAATTCGATAATGCGCTCTTTAACATCTTTCAAGCCGTCGTGGTCACGGTCCAGCACTTTACGTGCATGGGGCAGATCCAACTGATCCTGACTGGTGACGCCCCAGGGCAGCGACGTTAGCCAATCCAGATAGTTACGGGTGGTGCCGTACTCAGGCGAGCCGGTTTCCAACACGCTGAGCTTATTAAGCTCGTCGTCAATACGCGTTTGCACGCGCTCCGGCACTACCAGGGACTCCAGACGTGCTCTAAAGGTATCCACATCGTTTTCACGATCGTCTTTAGAGATACCTAGCTCACGCTGAATCACTTTGAGCTGCTCACGCAGGAAGAACTCGCGCTGGCGATCCTGCATTTGCGCGTTGACCTGATCGCTAATTTCGCCCTGCAGCAACGCTACATCAATCTCTTTGCGCAGCAGCGGTAGCACTTTCTGCATCCGCTCAGCGACCGATAGCGTGGCCAATACATCTTGCAGTTCAGGGCCTTTGGCAGATGTGATTGCAGCAGCAAAGTCTGTCAGTGGGCCAGGCTGATGGGGGCTAAAACGATTGAGATAATGCTTAAGCTCTTCGCCATACAGGGGGTTAATCGGCAGCAGCTCTTTAATCCCGTTGATAATGGCCATGGCGTAGGCGCGGGTCTCTTCGTTTTCCGCATCCACCGGCTCTTTGGGATAGGTGACTTCTACTAAGTAAGGCGGTTCTTTGGAGAGCCAGCGGGTAATTTTGAAGCGTTGAAGGCCCTGGGCAATAAACTGGATCTGCTCATCTTCACCCTTGAGCTTATGTACTTTAACGGCGGTACCGATCTCGGGAAAACCTTCATGACTAAGAGAGCTAACGCCCTGCTCACCCACGAACGCGACGCCCAACGTGTGGTGCGGCGTATTGCCTACGCGGCGCATGGTCTCTTCCCAGCGCTCACGGTTAACCACTAATGGCTGCACCTGGGCGGGGAAGAACGGGCGATTATGAATAGGGAGGAGATAGATACGTTCGGGCAGCATTTCGCTGGCGGGCACTAGGGAGTTTACGCGCTCACCATCTGAGCGGAAATCTTGATGGCCCTTACCGTCGTCATGATCTGTCGCTGATGACTCTCCATCATCAGTTTGCCAGTCAAGGTGTTCATTATCGCGGTCGTAATCCTGGTCGCTCATGCATCCTCCAATGAACCGATACTGGCGGTAAGCACCGCCTAGCTTTGTTCATGGAATGTGGGCACAGAAGTGAAACTTCAACCCTTGGGGCCTGTTTTGTAGAAGGCAGGTATAGGCAAACGCCATTTGTAGGAGGGAGCTTCAGCTCGCGAAGATTCAAGCACCTAGCCCGCTTAACATAGGGGGCGCCTTCGGCACCTTCGCCCACTGGAAGTGGCCTCCTACAATGGTGTGGAGCCTGATTATTGCACTGGTGCCAATAGCGATTTGTAGGAGGG